>NZ_JAUBPI010000017.1:0-86848 GCF_036700645.1 Microcoleus sp. S36b_A4
TAGAGTCGAACTCATGCACTGGCTAATTTCATAAATTCCTTTTTTTGTCAACTCCTAATACTGAACCGACGCCCTAGGCGTTCTTCTGCTGTCAGATTTTTGAGTGCTGCTAAGATTTCTGTTTTGGTCACGGTTTTTTCGGGTGGTTGGTGAGAAAGTACGATCGCACCATCATTATATCTTTCACAAAAATCAATCTCGGCGCTCTCTGCTTATGGCGTACCCTACCTTGATCGCATAGGCAGATTTTCCATCATCAAAAAGGGTTGACTGTATTCCTACAGCCAACCCCGCGCCTATTTATTTATTTGTCCTGGGTTTGCTCAAACAGCAACACTACCGGGCAATATTCGGAAACGTATAGCCGACACCGACTAACAATCCCACGTCAGCTCCGTCAACAAAACCAATATTCAATCCCGCTGTTGCTGTTAAATTTCTCGTCAGCGGCACATCTACACCCCCCGAAATCAGGAAGCCAAAATTACCGTCATCTCCGGTAGTAACTATCACGCCAGCACCTGCATAGGGAGCAGCACTAATCACAAAATCCTCGCTGACTTCGACGGTCTCTTGAGATACAAAATCGAAGGTAACGGGAACTAGAAGAGTTAAGTTGTCGCGCAACAAAACAGTCGGTCTCACCGACAAATTGTTCGTCAAACCGATTTTGCTAATAATCGCAAATGAACCGTCGCCTAAGGCTGAATCTCCGCCAAAACCTACATTGCCGCCAATGCCGATGTAGCTGGGTCCAGAACGGGTAGCTCGGCCTGGTCGGATTTGAGTTCCTTGAGCTACTTTTTCAGTTGGTTCCGAGACAGTTGCCGGTTTTTCAGCAACTTTGGGTTGGTTTGTCAAAGCTGAGGCGGAAGTGCTGACAGGATTGCTCAACAATTCTTGTGCTGTTTGGACTTCTTTTTCTTCCTTCGTTGCTGTTACTTCAAGATTATTGCTTTGGGCAACAATTGAGCTAGGTCGATCGCTCTTTTTGGCAGTCTCGACTGTTGACTCAACTTTGACACCATTGTCAGCAATTTTAGCGGTTTCTTCCGACTTTTGGGTCTCAGCAGCAATGGAGGTATTTGGCGCTGTTTCTGTCTCAGCAATTTCAGATATTGCTGCTTCCGATTTTTCGGGTGCAGCAATAGATACTTGCAAGTTGGCGGCCGGTTCAGAGGCTGCTGGCTCTGCCGCTTCTGTTAGTTCGCTCCAACTGATTGAATCAATTTTTTTATTACTAGACGTTGTTTCTGCGTCGGGTTTAACTGCTGAAGTTGCCGCAGGCTCAGAAGTTTGGTCAATATTTTGAGCTGCGATTGTTGCAGTTGTAGCGACATCGGGCAAGTTGCCAGTTTCAGCTTTCGCTGACATGGTACTGCAACAAACAGCTAAAGCTGCAAGATTTATTAACGCAAAAGTAGACTTGGAAAATAGACTATTCATAGCAACTCCTCAATGAAGGGTGTGTTAAAAGTGTAAGTGTTTGAGGGAGAACGTCGAGAGCTTTGGGAAAAAAAGACACAAATATGAGTTGTGTTGTTCCTAGATTGCCATTTTACCGTTGAATAGTCAACTCTCAAGCTGATTAGATTCAAGAACGGACGGTGGGTTTAGAGGCTAATTTTAATTTACCGATCGATCGGCAAAAAATCAATCCTAGGGATGATTCCATTCTTAATCCTGTTTAATTGATGGGTCGATCGCGCGTCTCGCTTGCATTCTACAATACTGTACTTGGGGGCGCTGCACTTGCAGCCACGCCGGAAAAACCCGGTTTTTGAGGGCGCACGGAGTCGAAACCAAGAGACAACAAGCTTTCAAAACAGTCTTGGCAGCCCCGCCGTCCAAAGCAAGTGCAGTTAATACAACGCGATCGGCTGCTGCACAGTCCCTGACAATTAATGTAGAATAATACCACCGATCCGAGAAATATTTGTGGCTCGATCGTGTCAAAATTACTGAATTTTATGAAAATTGTGTAAAATTTAGTCTTCTATTTGTAAAGTTTAGCCTTCGCTTTCGCTCAGGGTCTGACCATCTAACAACTGCACGCAACTAAACAAGTAAAAAAATACAAAGTATCTCATCTCAACCTGACTTTATGAGCAAAGTTCTAGTGATATTAGGCGAATTGAGCGATCGCGACATCGATTGGATGCTCGCCAACGGCACCCGCACCCAAGTCCTCCCCGGCACAACCCTGATCACCGAAGGTAAGCCCTTAGACGCCCTGTACATAGTTCTGGAGGGAACTTTGAGCGTTTCTGTATCATCTTTGGGCGACAAAGAAATTGGAAAAATTATTTCCGGGGAAGTGTTAGGGGAAATGTCTTTTGTAGACGGGAGGCTTCCTTCTGCTAGCGTCACGGCAATTGAAGAGTGCCTCATCCTGTCAATTCCCCGGCGACTGCTAACTGAAAAACTCGAGCAAGACGTGCTTTTTTCCCTGCGGTTTTATCGGGCGATTACCAAATTTCTGTCGTCCAGACTGCGGGGTACAGTCAAACGCTTCGGCGATGATAGTGATGGTTTAATATATGAAGATCCCGACGGCGAGGAAGGCATCCCGCAAAATGTCGAAAATCCAGATTTGGCGGCATCGAGATTTCAATGGCTGTTGGAGCGTTTGAAGGGGAGTTGAAGGAAGAAGGAAGTTCGGCAACGGATTCTGTAACGGATGTAACGGATGTAACGGATTTCAGGAAGAAGGAAGAGGGAAGAGGGAATAAGAGAAAAGAACACCTATTTCCTATTTCCTATTTCCAATTACAATTAGAAAACATATTTTTCAGCGACGCGCCAATAGCGAGAAAAACGCTTCAAATCAATGTAACCATCGTAGCGGACAAAGGGTTCTGGTGGCAAAACTTCTACTGGGTGCGATCGCTTAATTTTTCCGCAAATATCCTGAAACAGAGGACTGGGACTTTCGGTAGTTACCACTTGATTAGCGCCGGATTCGATCGCAAAAGCGATAACTTCTGCAGCCACATCGCCCCGCCGAATAACTACCGGCAACTCCAGCAAACATTCGTAAATAAACACCATTCGTTTGAGACTCAACTGCCATTCATCAATGAGCGCATCATCCCAAACCCAGATTGCCGGTGCCTGTGGGTGCGCTTGAAAAGCCGGGCCTTCAGGACTCAAACAGTCGCCGTGCAGCCAAATAATCGGATTGTTCATAAATTGGTAATTGTTGACGGTTGACGGTTGACTGTTGACTGTTAACTGTTGACTACTGACTAATGACTAATGACTAATGACTACTGACAACTAACTACTGAAAACTAACTACTGAAAACTAACTTTTTAATTTCTGCTACCTTTTTTAGAGCCTTGCCAACTTTTAGAACCGCCGCTACGATCGACCTTTTCTCCATTAGGAAACAACTGCCCTTCCAAATATTCGTAAGTTCCCTCAAAATCGCATTGCCCATACAGAGGACAATCGCGACAATAAACCGCCTTAGTGTAACGCTCCAAATTTTCCCGATTAAAAAAATAAGGTTTGTGACTAAAAGTGCTTGCTACCCACTGCCAAGAAAGATTATTGCTCGCCGGATCTCCATCTAGCAAATGTTGCAAAAACCAGCGAGCTCCGGCTTGCCAACGCACGCGGCGCCAGTGTACGAGATAAGCGGCAGTCCACATCCGGTGGTGATTGTGCAAATAACCAGTTTCTCGCAACTCGCGGCTGAAACTGTCGATGCAAACCAAACCAGTCGTGCCCTCGACGACATCCTGTGGCAGAGTTTCGCTGTAATCTTTAGCAGTGTAACCAGTTTTGTAGGGTTCCCGGTCTTGCCAAATGCCCTTGCCCAATTCGGCGTACAGTCGCTGCCAATAATCCCGCCAACCCAACTCGTTGACGAGTTTTACGGCCTCTTCTGGATGCCGCACCTTCTCCAGTACGGCATCCCGGACTTCCGCAAGACTCAAAACTCCGTAGCGCAAATAGGGCGACAAGCGCGTTACCGCACCGTTGAGGAAATTGCGGGTTGAGGCGTATTTGCCGGGGTCAATTTGTTGCAGGGCTGTCTCGGCTGCTTTCCGCCCGCCTGGGGTTGGGGGTACGCTGCTGTCCCGGCCGGCGGCTTCGGGGAACTGTTCACGCACGTAGGCAATTAATTCGTCGCGGCTGGCAAATTCCCGCTTCATCTCCTGACTCATGGTTTTCTCAAGCGCCTGCTATTGTTTCTTAATCTTAAAGCTATGCGATCGGGCGTGCGGGTCGATCGCCCTAAATTGCTTTTCACTCCTGCTAACTCACATCTTGCACCCTTGTCAGTAACAGGCTTTCCGGCCTGTTCATAAAAGGCTAATTGAGAATGGTGCAATATAGCGGTTCTCAACCGTGATGAGGTATGGGGCCGAGTCCTATGCCCTATGCCCTATGCCCTATGCCCTATGCCCTATGCCCTATGCCCTATGCCCTATGCCCTATGCTCACCTCATGTTACTGAGAAAGGCTATATCTTCAGTGGTAACGTACAGTTTGCCCCAGCCGCAATCGATCGTCGGATCGCAGCCAAAATTAGCATCAAAGTTCAGTACACTCAGGGATAGATATAATACCAAAATCCTATGGAAACTTTTCCGGCGCACGCTAAAACGATCGCCAGCTTAACTAACGGACAGCAGCAAGGTACAAAACAACTGGAAAACAGCGAAGTTGAAGAGTTCGATCGAGCCATGATGCGCCGCTGCATAGAATTGGCTCGCCGTGCTCTCGGCAAAACCGCACCCAACCCCCTTGTCGGTTCTGTAATTGTCCGAGACGGCAAGATTGTCGGCGAAGGGTTTCATCCCGGTGCCGGTCAACCTCACGCCGAAGTTTTTGCGCTCCGGGAAGCGGGGGAACTCGCCGCAGGAGCGACTGTCTACGTGAACCTGGAACCCTGCAACCACTACGGCCGGACTCCTCCGTGTTCCGAAGCTTTAGTTAAGGCCAAGGTGGCAAAAGTAGTGGCTGGCATGGTCGATCCGAATCCTTTGGTAGCTGGAAGTGGGCTAGCCCGGTTGCGAGAGGCTGGCATTGAAGTGGTGGCGGGAGTGGAAGGGGAAGCTTGCCAGAAACTCAACGAGGCTTTTGTGCACCGGATTTTGTACCGTCGGCCTTTTGGAATTTTGAAATATGCAATGACTTTGGACGGTAAAATTGCTACCAGTAGCGGCCACAGCGCTTGGGTGACAGGCGAGGAGGCTCGGAGCGAGGTACACCGGGTGCGCGTCGGCTGCGATGCTGTGATTGTTGGGGGAAATACGGTGCGTCTGGACAATCCCCTACTGACGAGTCACAAGCCTGATAGGAATAATCCTTTGCGGGTGGTGATGAGCCGCACTTTGGATTTGCCGAAGTCGGCTTGGTTGTGGGAAACCTCTGTGGCGGCTACTTTGGTGCTGACTGAGCCTGGGGTTAACCCGGAATTTCAGGAATTTTTGATCGCCAAAGGGGTGGAAGTTGTGGAGCTCTCGCCTCTGACACCGACTAATGTTATGGCTTATTTGTACGATCGATCTTTTCTTTCTGTACTCTGGGAGTGCGGTGGCACTTTAGCCGCGAGGGCAATTGCTGAGGGTGCAGTTCAAAAAATTATGGCTTTTATTGCTCCTAAAATTGTCGGTGGTAAAGGTGCTCCAACTCCTGTAGGAGATTTGGGCTTTTCCGCAATGACTGATGCTTTGACTTTAGAGCGGGTTTCTTGGCGCACAGTTGGTGCAGATTGTGTGGTAGAAGGCTATTTAAAAGTTAAAGATTGAAAGTTAAAAGCGAGTCTTTTGAGTTTTTGATTTTTAACTTTTAACTCCTTTTATGGTTGCAATTCTGATTTGGAGTTTGATGATTGGCAGTCTCGGCTTGGAGGCTGCGCTTGTGGGTTTTTTGGTGAACCACGAGCAATTGGATGCGGGGCAAAAATGCGATGAGGAGGAGGAAGTTTTGACTCGGTACGAATCTCAAGAAGATAATTTTAATGCGCCTGAAAATGCGCGATCCAATAGCAATCCCAAGTCTGAACCCAATTCTGTTGATTTGACGGTTTGGGAGTACAAGATTGTGCGGGCTAGCAACGATTTGTTCCGCAATCCTGCGATTTTTCACAAGCTATGCCAGGAAGAGGCGGAAGTTGGCTGGATTTTGCTCGAAAAGCTAGACGACAGGCGGGTGCGGTTCAAACGTCCGATCGCGCTGCGGGATGCCCCGATGCCTAATTTACCCATGTTTGACCCTTACCGCACTCATTACGGCCCGATCTCGAATGCGATGACTTGGGCTGCGACGATCGTGTTTATGAGTGCGATCGTGCTTCCTGCTATTTTGGGCTATGCTTTGGTGTCTACTACTCTAAGCAGAAGTCGCTCTAATTGGCCTCCGGCACCTGTTCAATCTTTGCCTTCTCCCAGTGGGCCAGCAACTAATAAGTGAAACCTGGGCAAATTGTCGCTCGCCTTTTTTGCAGCCTGTTTTATAGCAAGTCTAAATCATTTGTGAACCAGATGTTTTTTTACGAGCCACGAAGGCGCAAAGACCTCGCAGGAAGACAGGATAAGTGAGGAGAAGTCGGGGTTTGTTTGACTGATTTAGGCTTGCTATATACGTTATTTTGATTTTATAATTGGGGCGGTATTACTGAGGGAGAGGCTAGCAATCTCAAGTCATAATTTGTATCGCCTTGAAATTGAGAAACGCGGACAAAATAACTCCCCGCAGGTAAAGGCCCATTGCTGACAATTGTTTCTGAAGCCGTGCCTAAATTGTTAGACGAAGCAATAAGATCGTCTAATCCAACTGCGCCGTTGCCGTTGAGATCTTGAATTAATTCAACATCAACATCTGCACTCAAACCGTCAACAGTTACACTGAAAAGGCTGGGAGTATTGAGGATGAAACTGTAAATGTCGGCGGTTTCTGCATCTCCCACAAAATCGCTCGCAGTTTGAATTTCTGTGAGAATGCCCAGGCTTTTTGCTGCGTTCAAATTGTCTGCAGGATCGGGGAGAGTGCTCAACAATCCTTCTTGTTGACCGAATTGAATGTAATGGTCGATCGCACTTTTAACTGCGCCGCTTTGGACTGCGGCTGCTACCAGCGGATATTTTTCTAGATAAAAGCTGGGATCGAAGAAAACGCTAGCTTTGCGGTTTTCTAATTGACCGGCTTTGAAGTAGTGTTCAAAAGGGGTAAATTGATTTGTTTGGACTGCTGTCTGAACATCTGGGTTGTTTGCTAAATAGAAACCAACATCGAAGAAAGGGTTGGGGTTGCGTCGTTCAAATTGACCGAATCTAATAAAGTGATCGGCTGCTGAAAAGCCATTGAGTTTGGCTGATACCGCTACATCTGTATTGGTGTCTAAATAATAGCTGGCGTCGAACAAGGCATTCGGGTCGCGATTTTCAAATTTGCCAATTTTTCGGTAGTGATCGAAGGGACTCGATACCGTGCCTCTGGCAACTGCTACGGCGACATCAGGGTTGTTTTCGAGATAAAATTTGCTGTCGAACAGTGTTCTGAGGGTTAGCATTATTAAAAAAATCTCTCTGGACTTTAGTCTGGAAAGTGCACGATCGAGAATCCAGTGTACATCAAAGTTTTGTTTTGTGAGGATGTCTTAATTATGGCTAAATCTGCACTGATGGCAATGCTGCGCCGCGCTGCGAGTATTGCTCAGAAATCAAGGGAAACGGGCATTCCGGCTGATGAACTGCTGGGGATGCTGAGCGTGAAGCGAAGCTATCCCGTAGGGAATCGCATTCCCAATTCTGCCATATCTCGGCGCCGCTTGCTGCACGGGGGCTTAGCTGCTGCGGGGGCTGTCGCTGCTGCGACTTTTACCAGGGAGGGAGGGGGAGCTTTAGCTCAACAGGGCGGACGATCGCCCATTTTGGTTGTGGGTGCAGGGATTGCGGGTTTGACGGCGGCTTATCGCTTGCGCCAAGCGGGCGTGCGCGCCGATATAATCGAGGCAACGAATCGCGTGGGGGGGCGGATTCGCACTATTCCCAAGGTGGCTGGAACGCTGATTCCGGCGGATCTGGGGGGAGAATTTATTGACACCGGCCACACTAATTTAATCTCGCTGGCGACGGAATTGGGTTTGCGGGCGATCGACTTAGCCCAAGTGCAGAGTGGACTGGTGAAGGATACTTTTTTCTTTCAAGGGCGCCGCTTTTCTCTTGAGCAAATAATCGCGGAATTTGCGCCACTAGCGAGTAAAATTACTGCTGATTTGGAGGCGGTTGGCGATGAAATTAGCTATCAAGATTTTACAGAAGCAGCGGAAAGATTGGACAATCTTTCGATCGCTGAATATGTAGACCAAGCTGAGACTAGCACGATTGTCCGGCAGCTACTCCGCATTGCTTACACGACTGAATACGGTCGAGATCCTGAAGAACAGTCGGCGTTAAATCTGCTGTTTTTAATCGGTTCTGAACCTGGCAGTTTTGAATTGTACGGCAACAGCGATGAGCGTTATCAAATTGACGGCGGCAACAGTCAAATTATCAACCGTTTGGCGGGTCAATTGTCTGGTTCGATCGAGGCGGGGACGGTTTTGGAAGCGATTACTCTTTTGCCGGATGGCCGCTATCGGGTAAATTTGCGATCGGGACTAAGCGCGTTCGAGCGCACTTACGAGCGAGTTTTGTTAACTTTGCCGTTCAGCACTCTGCGAGACGTTAAAATTAACGTACCTTTGCCCCAACCAAAGCGCAGGGCGATCGAGCAGTTGGGTTACGGTACTAATTCTAAGTTAATTACCGGCTACCGCAGCCGAATTTGGCGGGAACCTTATCGATCGACTGCTTCTGTTTATAGCGATTTAGGATTCCAGAATACCTGGGAAGCTACGCCTTTTGCTCCTACTCCTAACGGTTTAGTTACTAATTTTACAGGAGGAAAGCAGGGTTTGTCGATCGGTGCCGGAACTCCCGAAGACCAAGCACAAAGATTTTTGAACCAATTTGAAAGAGTTTTTCCCGGAGTGAGAAATTTGCGATCGGGCAAAGCTGTGCGAGCTTATTGGCCGGGAGAACGCTTTTCTAAAGGTTCTTATTCCTGCTATTTAGTCGGACAGTGGACGCAAATGTACGGCGTTGAAGGCGAACGAGTTGGCAATTTATATTTTGCCGGAGAACACACTTCGCTGGAAAATCAAGGTTACATGGAAGGCGGTTGCGAAACTGGACAAAGGGCGGCTGTTGAAATTTTGCAAGACTTGGGTTTGATACCTTCTGCTGATGCTTTGAATGCTCGAACTGCGAGTAATTTGAACACTCGCCGTCCCAGCCGAAAAATTCCCGGAGCGCAGAATCTTAGGAATAGGAAGCCGAGTATTAGATAATCTCGCCAGGTGCGTATTTAATGCTTGTTCGCCGTTTTTCCTAGCCCGTGCATCTAATTCTTGTGGGGTGGGCTTCTAGCCCGCCCAAAAATACAATTTAGATGCCCAACAGCTTAAAGCAACTTTACTAATTTTAAATCAGCACTTACCCCCTGCGGGGGTAGTTCTGGGGGCTGTATTCTTTGTCCAGTCTCGGTTTTAGCGACTTGACTGCCGACAAACCGTAGTCATGTATTTAAGATTTTCTCAATATTTAGGGCGAGAGTATTGTTCTCTGATGAATTTAAGTAAAAACCCCGCCACATAAGGGTTGTAAGAGGTTTTAGTCAGGTAAAAGACTTGGAGGCTCCGGGCAAGTCTCACCTTGCAATGGTTTCAGACGGAACTTACCCCGCACACGGGGTAAGTTCCGTTTAATCAGTAAAATTACTGGTGTTTAAGATGTGTCATCTACCTTAAGATAGAAATCATGAAGTTATTCGAGCATCATTAGGCAAGTACCACGGGAGCATCACCCCTACCAGGTGTCGCTGATGGACAAGAACGATGAGAATTGCCCCATCCGCTACAGGTAGTTTCCACCAAAGCACAATTTTTCCTACCCATAAGAAAAGATGAATCAATTGAAGCAGTCGATAAAGCAGTTTTGGTCGATCGTAAACCCCTACTTCTTTTCCAGAGAAAAATGGGGAGCTAGGGGGTTGTTCGCCCTCGTAATGTTATTAATGCTAGGTTTCAATGCTGTGAGCATAGTCCAGAGCTATATTATGCGGGACTTGATGAATGCAGTCACGGGAAAGAATGTTTCAGACTTCTATAAGATGTGGCTGATGCTATTGGGTCTGTTTGCCATATTCACGCCCATTATGGTTTTCTTCTTCTATTCGCAAAATGTACTGCAACTCTACTGGCGAAAGTGGCTAACGAATCACTTACTGAAGAAATATTTTAGCAATCAAGGTTTCTACAAAATTAAGTTCAATGATAAGGTTGATAATCCCGATCAGCGTTTAGCTGAAGACGTTAATTTGTTTGTTAAGCAAAATATTGATATTTGGGGATTATTATTCAACCAAGTTGTCACAATAATTTCTTTTCTCGGCGTTCTCTTTACAATTGACAAGGCACTGACTTTAGTTGTATTTATACTGGCTACTTTTAAAACTGTTTTAACTATCTTTATAGGTAAGAGATTAAGTAGATTAAAGTTCAATCAGTTACAACGAGAAGCAAATTTTCGCTATAGTTTGGTTCATCTTCGAGACAATAGTGAATCCATTGCATTTTACCGAGGTGAAAAGCGTGAATTTAGTGCAGTATCACAGCGATTTAATGAAGTTTTGAATAATTTTAATAACCTGATTGTCTTGCAGCGTAACCTTGGTTTCTTTACTCAAGGAACCGGGATGATATTTACAAATTTACCTATAGTTTTTTTAGCTCCTCGATACTTTGCGGGTCAGATAGATTTTGGGCAGGTAACGCAAGCTTCTGGAGCGTTTGTGTCTATTTTAAGTGCCCTGGGCTTTATTGCCGAGAATTTTGATATGCTAACTAACTTTACCACTCAGATTAATCGTTTAGGAACATTTGATCGGGTTCTGTCCGAGCAAATGGCAGCACCTCGAGCCGGCATGGCAACGATTGATGTTGTGGAACAGCACTATCTAGCCCTCGAAGGGGTTACCTTAGAGACGCCTAACTATGAGCGAATCTTAGTTAGAGATTTATCTTTCAAGGTGGGGCAGGGTGAAAGCGTCTTGATTGTTGGACCTTCTGGCGCTGGCAAGAGTTCGTTAATGCGAGCGATCGCAGGATTGTGGAATGCGGGTACGGGTTGCATTGTCCGTCCTAAACCGGAGGAAACGCTGTTTTTGCCCCAACGGCCTTATATGTTGCTAGGGGACTTACGCAGCCAATTGCTATATCCCAACACCAGCGGTCAAGTTACTGATGAAAAACTGCACGAAATACTCGAACAAGTCAATCTTTCCCATTTGCCAGAACGGGTAGGTGGATTTGATGCAGAATTGGAATGGGCTGATGTTTTGTCACTAGGAGAACAACAACGGTTAGCATTTGCACGCCTACTGCTGACTAAACCTCGCTACGCTATTTTGGATGAATCAACGAGTGCATTGGATGTGGCTAACGAGAGACGGCTCTATCAGTTGCTCAAAGAAACAGGAACTGCCTTTATCAGTGTCGGTCACCGTCCGACTTTGGTACAGTATCACGAGCAGGTCTTAAGGCTAGTTGGTAATACCAATTGGCATCTGATATCGGCTAAAGATTACAGCCCCGATCTCGCCGAGTTTACTTGAAAAATGCAATTGCCGAACTGCAAGTAATGGTCTTTACCGTACCCGCCTCAAAATTCCAGGCGTGCGATCAGGTAGAACAGAGTAACTTTTGACCGTACCCGTCCATCACTTCCCTTTTAGGAGTTTTTCAATAGCGTCGCGTGTTGCCATAGCATTGACATCACTTGAAAGCAGTTGATGAAGACTCCAACGCACAGTATACTGATAGCGATCGCCCTGTTTTAAAAGATGTAGTGGAGAAAGTAGTTCTAGTTCTGCGTAATTTTCTTTAGCATCGCCATTGTTATACACTTCTACAGGAAATCCAGCACCGCCTACTGTCCCATCGGGGTATTCCCCATCCTGACAAGTTGCTTTTTCCATCATGGCTAAGCCATCTTTGACAGTTGCTACCACAACGACGGGGGTATCAGCACCAACCTTATAAATTTTTTTAGCAGAGACACCAACAGAGGGACGTAGCTGTAATAATTTCGGCGTAATTTGCACAATCGGTGACTCATTCTCCGGAGGGACGAGCCAATGATAATTATTCTTATATGTACTCTGGGGATTGAGTGGTAAAAAGATGGCGTCTGGAGCTTCAATTTGAGTAACGTTCACAATCGATAGGAGCAAAGGTTCTCCTTTCACTTTCTCCTTTCCTGCTCAAGAACAATACGATCAGTTCTAACGTTTTTTATTCTGGGTTATCTTGAGTAACGACCATGACTTTACTTTACTTTATAAAGTTTGATGCCTTATCATAGCACAATGCAGCGTGAGCGCGACGCGCCATACCTATAGATATGCTAGCCTAAATTTTAGCTGCATTATATTGTAGAATTTATTTCATAAATTGCCGAAAAAAGCATGATTAATTTACATTTAACAGTAGCTTTATCGACCTTGCTAATGGCCCCGATTTCAGCTCGCGCTTTGATTGCATACTCTAAAAATACAATTGCCCAAAACTCCGAAATTGACGAGCCATTTTGCTACATGAAAACCCCCGATGGCAAAACAGTAGACTTAGGCAAGTTATGCGAGAAACAGCCATCTTTAGGGACTTCCCAAACTTGCATTCCCGGTTCCAACATTGCTGCGAAAGTGTCTATTGCGGCGACTAATTATGACGGCAACTTTTTCAGCGGTCAAGTCCTTAATCAAGGCTGCAAAATAATCAAGAATGTCAAAGTCAATTATGAAGTTTTGGACGAGTCAGGCAATTTAATTGACAACGGATTTATCTACGCTGAACCAGTTACTCTTGCACCCGGACAGTCAGCCGTCTTTCGGGGGCAAGTTGTCGCGGGGTCTAAAGTACAGGCTACTCATGCCGACGGTCAAGAATGATTTTAGATTTTAGATTTTAGATTTTAGATTTTAGATTGAAGAATTGGACAATGAACCCCACAGATGAATCCGTGACCTTTCTATCCCGGATGCTTTGGGTGAAGAATGATTGTTGAGATTTGCCCGATCGCTGTTATCATATTCTGGCTCAGATATCTCTATGACTTACGCAATGAGTGACGCAGAGATCCCCCTAAATCCCCCTTCTTAAGGGGGACTTTGAATAATAATCTTGTCCCCCCCTTATTAAGGGGGGTTAGGGGGGATCGAAGTTTGAATATTCTTGCAGAGATTCCCAAAAACAGAATTTGCGAGGGCAAAATATCTTGAAAACTCGATCGACATACTGGCAAATCTTACCCTACCTCCGTCCCCAAAAACAAACGATCGGTAAAGCATTAGCTTGTACTGTAGTATTTACCATATTTTGGCCAATTATAGCGTGGCTAGTTGGCGAAACAGCCAAATTTATAGGAAAAGGAGATTTACAAGGGTTCGCTCAAATTGCTGCACTCAGCGCCATTATATTTCTACTTCGCGGTACAGCCCAGTACGGTCAAGATACGCTGATGGCCAAAGCTGCTTTGACTATTGCTTTAGAAATTCGCAAAAAAGTCTACTCTCACCTGCAAAAACTCAATATCGGCTACTTTGAAACTGCCAAAACCGGAGACTTATCCTACCGCCTCACAGAAGATATTGACCGCATTGGCGAAGTAGTAAATAAATTTTTTCATCAGTTTATCCCTTGTATTTTGCAGCTAATTGCCGTACTGGGATATATGATTTATCTCAACTGGCAATTAACTTTGGGTGCATTAATTATTGCACCGCTGATGGCTATTTTAATTGGCTGGTTTGGTGAAAGACTACTAAGTTACTCGCGGCAAAGTCAAAATCGTATTTCTGATTTATCCGCTTTGCTGACAGAAGTATTCAGCGGCATTCGTTTAATCAAAGCATTTGTGGCTGAAGACTACGAAATTGCCCGCTTTGCAGAAGAAGCAGAACAAAACCGCCGCGCTAAGTATTTGTCAGAAAGAGTAAAAGCACTTCAGTTCGTTGTAGTTGGCTTTCTGGAAGCGATGAGCGTGATTTTGCTTTTTTTCCTGGGAGGTTGGCAAATTTCTCAAGGAAATCTCACAGGTACTCAATTTATCAGTTATATCGCAGGAGTAGCACTGTTAATTGATCCGATCGCTATTACAACTGCTAATTACGGGGATTTTAAGCAGGGAGAAGCTTCTAGCGATCGCATTTTTGAACTATTAGCAATTCAACCAACAGTAGTCGAAAAGCCTGGGGCGATCGAACTTCCCCATGTTACTGGCAAAGTCGAATACCGCAATATTAATTTTGCCTATAACTCAGAGACACCCATCCTGCAAAACATGAGTTTGTTGGTGCTTCCCGGAGAAATGATTGCTCTCGTGGGTGCATCGGGTGCGGGTAAAACTACTTTAGTAAACTTGTTACCGAGATTTTACGATCCGCAAGCGGGACAGATTTTAATTGACGGTATTGATATTCAAGATGTCACCTTAAATACTCTGCGGAGGCAAATCGGAATTGTACCGCAAGAAACGATTTTATTTTCCGGTACAATTGCTCAAAATATCGCTTTCGGTCAATCTTATTATCAACTGAAAGATGTTCAAAAAGCTGCGGAGATTGCTAACGCTCATCAATTCATTAGTGAGTTTCCTGACGGCTATCAAACTTGGGTAGGAGAAAGGGGTGTAAATTTATCTGGGGGACAAAAACAAAGAATTGCGATCGCCCGTGCAGTTTTGCTTAATCCGAGAATATTGATTTTGGATGAAGCTACATCGGCGCTGGATTCGGAATCCGAAGGTTTAGTGCAAGAGGCGCTGGAAAGATTGATGCGCGATCGCACGGTATTTATTATCGCTCACCGCTTGGCTACTGTGCGGAGAGCCGATCGCATTTTAGTTTTGGAAAAAGGCAGAATTGTCGAATCTGGCACGCACGAGGAGTTGCTGGAAAAGGGCGATCGCTATGCTGGCTACTACGCTCAGCAATTTAGTCAGTAGGCTACGTTAGAAACCGGGTTTTTAGCTGTTTTTGCTGGCTTCAACGAAGTATTGTCGAAAAAACCCGGTTTCTGACTACTCGTGGGTAAGTCCTATCATCGTATTTTATCATCTGCGTTCCCCGAACTCAACCTGACGGTTGAACAGGTTTTCAGATATATCCAAAGGGAAAAATAGCATTCTTTTGGGAATGCGATCGCCTATGATTATGATGCCAAAACATCACTCAGGATGACAACAGATAGATTTGGAACATTACGAAATCCATTGTCATTGGTGAGAAACAGCGTACAGCCTTCAGTGATGGCTGTCGCAGCATGAATAGCATCAGGGGTTTTGAGATGGGTATTAGCCCTTAAATTAGCTGCCGTTCTCAGTACAGATTGAGTGATGGGAACTAGCTGTATATCTGAGGATAATAAAAGTTGTTCGTAGTCACTGACTAAGATAGTGTTAGCATTTTTTAGAGGGAAAACTAAGGTTTCCAGTAACGTCAATTCACTGGTCATGAGTTCAATTTCACCTGTTTGAAACTTCAGCCACAAGGGTTGAAGAAGCGAATAGTAATTCGAGTTAGCTTCAACGGTGTAAATAATGACTTGTGTATCCAAGTAAATTGTAGAAGAGGTTGGTAGGTTTAGTTGTCCCATGAGTTTCTTTCTTCTTCTAGTTCCCGGTCAATTTCTTCAACAGTTCTGGAAACATGACGGCTGCGGATTTCTGTCAACAATGCCAACACTTTACGTCGCCCACCTTGAGGCTTTTCTGGTATAATCACAAACACTTCAACCTCTTCACCTACAGATCCAGGCGGCACTTGAATTTCCAGTTTATTTCCTGCAAGAACTTTGGTTGTAATCCGTATTGCTGACTGCATAATTCCTCCTTTGCGATGATTAATTTTCAACAGCCCCTAAAGCTTTGAGCGTGGCTTTTTCAACTTCCGTTAAACCCGTAACTCCTGCAATATTCATGTTTTCATAAGGTCTGTCACTTTTGAGTATTTTGAGGCACTCACCAGTCTCAATATCCCAAATCATAATTGTGCCATCCCGACTACAAGCAGCAATAATTTTTTCATTTGAACTGAAGGCAACTGAGTTAATTCTACTGGTATGATCTTGCAAAATTTTTAGACATTCACCTGTACGGATATCCCATATTCTTACCGTTCCATCTACACTTCCACTAGCAACTATTTCACCCGAATAACTAAAGGCAACTGAACGTATCCAATCAGTATGCCCGTGAAAAATATTGAGGCATTCACCGCTGTTGATATCCCATACTCTTACTGTTTGATCGATACTTCCACTGGCAAGTATTTCACCGTTCTGGCTAAAGGCGATCGCGCGTACCCAATCCGTATGCCCCTGCAATATTTGGAGGCATTCACCAGTATGGATATCCCACAGCCTCACCGTTCCGTCAAAACCTTCACTGGCAAATATCTCGCCCAAAGGACTGAAAGCAGCCGAGTATACATAATTGTTATGTCCGTGCAACGTTTTGAGGCATTCGCCAGTACCGATATCCCACAGCCTCACCGTTTGGTCATAACCTGCACTCGCAAGTATTTCACCATTTGGACTGAAGGCGATCGATCGTGTTTCATTGCCAAATTCTGGCAAAGTATGAAGGCATTCACCACTGCGAATATCCCACAGTTTCAGTGTTTGGTCATAACTAGCGCTGGCAAGTATTTGACCCGAAGGATTGAAGGCAACTAAGTTTACCCGATCGAGATGCCCGTGCAAAATTTGGAGGCACTCACCGCTGCTGACATCCCACAGCTTGACAGTTTGTTCGTCATCGGCGCTAGCAAGTATTTTACCGTTTGGACTGAAGGCGATCGATATTACTTGATTGCGATGCCCTTGCAGTGTATTCAAGCATTCACCGCTGTCGATATCCCACAGCCTCAGCGTTTTATCGTAACTACCGCTAACAAGTATTTCACCGTTTGGACTGAAGGCGACTGACCTTACTTGATTGCTATGTCCTTGCAAAGTATTCAAGCATTCTCCAGTGCGGATATCCCACAGCTTTGCAGTTCGATCGTGACTTCCACTTGCGAGTATTTCGCCCGAAGGACTGAAGGCTATTGACCGTACTCGATCGCCATGTCCCTCCAAAGTTTTGAGACATTCACCGCTACTGATATCCCACAGTTTCACTGTTTTTTCGCTGCTGCCACTAGCAAGTATTTCACCCGCAGGATGGAAAGCTACTGAAAACACGTTTTTAGTATGACCGTACAAAATTTTGAGGCATTCACCAGTACCGACATTCCACAGCCTTACTGTTGTGTCGCCGCTTCCACTGGCAAGTATCTCACCAGCAGGATGGAAAGCAACTGAAAATACAACTTTAGTATGGTCTTGCAAAATTTTGCAGCATTCACCTGTGCGGATATCCCATAACCTGATCGTGCAATCGAAACTCCCGCTAGCGAGTAGATTTCCATCAGGATTGAAGGTGACTGACATTACCGATCCGGTATGTCCCTGCAAAACTTTTAAACATTCACCAGTCTTGACATCCCATAACTTGATTGTATTTTCATAACTCCCGCTAGCAAGTATCTCACCGTCAGGACTGAAGGCGACTGACTCCACCACGTTGGTATGTCCTTTACAGGTCAATATTTCTCTGCAACTGCCAGCTTCCCACAAGCGAACTACGCCATCAGTATCACCTGTAGCTAACAGTTTGCCATCGGGACTAAATATGACCGATCGCACGCTGCTGAAGATTTTAGTAAAATCAGAATTAGCCAAATTAGCTTCAGCAAAGTTGACGCGACGCAGCGTCGCATTTGTAAAATCAGCACCTAAAATAACCGCACGAGACAGGTCTTTTGTTTCTAACGCAGTGCGATCGATTTTCACCAACAGCGTCGCCGCATTCCCTCCCACATAACCTACCTCACTTTCAGTTTTTCCCCGCGTTGCTTCCAGAATTTCCAATAATTCCTCCGTAGCTACCGCTACATCGAGGCAAGGCCGGCACGAGGACACCGCCCCTACCATTGGTAACAATAAATCCATCACTGCTTTTGTCAGTGGCGCGTGTCCGAAACTCTGACGGAGTTGTCCTAAATCTTCCGTCGCAAATCCTTTCAAAGGCGCAATAAGCTCACCATTATTTCTCTTCTGGGCTTGCAATCGACAATAATTAGACCAAGTATATTTTTGAGGCGCTGCATTAGGATCTAAACAAGACTGTTCGGGCGCAACTAATTCGGTAAAATCTGCGGCCAAAACTCCCAATTCTGCTGCAAATTTATAAGCGACAAAAAACTCTAATAACGAACGGTGGGCCGGAGTATAATCGCCATCAGCATTGCGAATTAGCATCGTTTGACCCATCATGTCGTAATGCCAGTGGTCTAAGTCTTTTTCTTCTTGCACCACTGAACCAAACAAGCTGCGAATGCGATCGGGAAAACCGCGATAATTGAGACTCATTTGGTTGGTAGACAGCATTTCCCAAGACAGTTCGCACAAAAAGTAAAGCTTATCTGCTACAGAAGTAAAAGTACGTTCAGCTTTGATATCTCTCTCTATCTTCCGCCGCACCGCATACAGATAAATCCGCGACATATCGACTGGTTTTCCAGCTTCAATATCGGGCAATGCTTCCAAAATTAACTCGGTCATCACCGGGCGACGCGCTAAATCCAATAGTTGCGGGTTTCCCATCACTTTTTCTACTGTCGCCGCTTCTGTTTGAAATGACAGCGCTTGCCTAATTTGCTCGTCGTTAAATTTTTCTAATTCTAAGACTTCAAATTGGGGAATTTCGCCTGTTAAAATGGTTGTTGATGCTTGCAGTTCTGCATTGAACAATGCCCGTCCTTCCTTGCCTTCAGGAAAGTGTTCGGTACGGCAAGTGAGGATGACTTTTGCGCCGGGAACGACGGCTTTTGCTAGTTCCCAGAAGTTGTTGATGGTTTCTTGCCGATCGCACTTAGCGGCCATTTCATCAAAACCATCGAAAATTAACAGAAATTTACCCATGCGATTAAGTTGTTCAAAGGCCGAATAACCCGCCAAAGGTATCTCGTGCTTGCGAAAGAAAAACTCGGAAAATAGCGACTCGACACTAACTGCTTTGGCGTAATCTCGCAAAGGAATTACTAACGGCAAACGCGGACGTTCTAATCCCCGCTTTTGAGCATTTCGGTAGCGTTGCAGCGCCATCCAAGCATAGTGCATCGCAAACCAACTTTTTCCAGTTCCAAATTCTCCTAAAACTGAAATATGTTCTTTTACTGGGTCATTCAACCACAGGTCAAGATAACCTTCGATCCAGCCATCTCGATCGCCATAATGACTCACGCCTATCTTGCGGTGAGTATCGGGGTCGATTTCTTCTTTCGTACAAGCTAGCGGCACATATTTGGTATCAATTCCTCGGCTGGTAATTTCTGTTTCTAGCCAATTCAGATAAGCGGTAAAATCGGCATCTTGGTCGAGTAATTCATCGAAGGTATAACAAGCTAAATCGCGATTTTCATCTTTTTCTACTTCATCCCGCGCCGCGCGACTGATGCGGCGGGCGGTGACTAACCACCCTTCATCGGTGCGCTGTTTTTCTACCGACTCGCGCAGGGCTGAGATGTCTCTGAGTCCGGCTTCTCCGGCTATTCCGCGCACTAAAATGCGATCGTACCGATTGCGTCTGACAGGAACATTGATAATCCATTCAAAATAGTTATCTTGCGAGATTTGATAGGTTTCAAACTTATAACTTAATGTTTCAAACCACCCGCGAACTTGTTGTGATAAAATAAAAGCTTGAGACTTTTGAATATTAGTTGATGCTGCGGCGGGAAGTGCGGGATAATCTTCGGCTTCCAGTCGTGCAAACTCGGTGCGAATTCCTTCGATAGTGGGCAGGCGTTCGATGCGATCCATTACCAAAGATAGGCGTTTTTGCAAAGATGCGATCGAATTTCCCATCATCACATCTCCCAGCGTCCGCGTCCGCTTTGCTACTTCCATAAACACGGCGGCAAATGCCATAAATTCCCGTCTGGGGTCAATGCCTAAATCTCGAATTTCTTTGCCTAAAGCACTCTCATTAAGATAGTCGTCGCCTGCTTGAATTAAAATGGCTGGGCTATCGGACTCGAAAGCTTTGCGAAATGCTGATTCAATCTCTTTTTGGCGAAACAGTTCTAAAATCTGCTTGGGTTTGCCAGCGCCGTACTCTACTAAAGTATAAACATAAACTCCGCTAAAATCTGCGGGCGGAGCATCGGGGTCGAGGTTAAATCTTTTTAAGATTTTGATGACACTTTCGTTGCGCTGAAACTTGTCTTTGATGGTGCCGAAGGGAATTGTAGTCAGGATACTGATAACTAAGTCGAGACTAATTAGCATGATTTAGGCTTTCCTGTTTTTCCGTGGAAGTAATGCTCAAATCTAGAATCGGTAGGCTGTGTCCCTGAAATGCGCTGCGGGCGATGATCGCAAACTGCTTGAATTTTATGGTAACAGGATTTACGCACTTCGACCAAAGAAACTGGGTTTTTACCAAATCTGCTGGTAGGAGCGCGTCTTTTCGTAAAAAACCCGGTTTCTGACCCACGGTTGGTAAGTTATATCCAGTTAATTAGCTTAGCATCTTTTAGAAAAATTGACAACTCTAAAACATCGAAAAAACCGACATACATTGTAGTAATAATAGCTCTAATTGATTTGTCATATCCGATTTTAAAAAGTTAAAATATAGATAACTAACAAATAAAACTTGCTATCTATGAAAATACAATCTTCTGTCTTAGTCCACCTGGGATTTGGCAAATATGTACGCTCCGATCGAGTAACAGCAGTAATACCAATTGAAGAAGAACGGGGGCCTGGTCGGCGCACTTTTGTGCACGTAGACGGCGAAGTAGACCCGATCGTTGCTTCGCGCGCGGAAGATACAATTGTTCGCGATTTGGTGCAGGAACCGCGCGAAATAACTCAAGCTCGGCAGCAACAAGAAATCCTGCAAGATTTGCTTGCCGATTTGAGCAATGTTAACGTAACCGTGCGCCGCATCAGCCGCGATGAAGGTGGACTCGATCTCGAACGTTTGGAGCGCCGCATTCGCCAAATTTTAGACGCCTAAAAAACAAAGACCGCCCGCGCGGTCTTTGTTATTGTTTGTGTCGCTAAAAATTTTACGTTGAGGGCTTCAATGTAATTTCGATGTCCGCTAAACCGGTGAGTTTTTCTACCACGGGTTCTTCTTCAACTCGCGGTACAAAAATAGTTAAACCTCCCGGAACGCACTCAATAGAAACCGGAGTCATGCCAATGATTTCGCCGTCTACAACCACTTTTTGAGGCGGATCGGCACTGATTTTTACTTTTTTTGCCCGCAAATAACCGATGTCGTCGCGATCCGTAGGATTGCCGCTCAAAGCTGTTTGCAAAAGGTGATAAGAAGCTGCGATCGCCCCAGCTTTATTCTCAGGCGCCACCAGCGTCACGTCCAGCAAGCCGTCATCAAAAACAATCCCTGCCGGGCCTTGAGCTAAAATCGAAGTAGCCGGCGCTGCATTCGCCACTGTTACGGCCACAGCAGTAAGGCTGATAATTTTATCTTCGGTTTCGATTTCCGCTTCAAATCTTTCTAAATTGTTTAACTGTTTAATTCCTGAAAGAATGTAAGCCAGCATTCCCCAGCGATTCTTCATTTCGCGATCGGCTAGTTCGACGGTTTCCGCCTCAAAACCCACTCCAGCTAACAAAACCATCGGCATTTCACCGTTGCAAATCGCTGCATCCACCACCCGCGTCAGCCCTCCAAAAATAGTGGCGCAAGCGGTTTCAATTGTATTCGGAATATCTAAAGCATTAGCAAAAGCATTAGCCGTTCCCCGCGAAATAATTCCTAAAGGAATATTTGTGCCGACAATCGCTCCAGCAACTGCTGATAATGTGCCGTCGCCCCCGCAAGCAATAATTTCCGCAACTCCTCTATCAACTGCTTCGCGGGCGATTTGGTCTGCGTCTAATTCGGGGGTTGTCAGCCGAATGTCTAAGTCAATAAAAGGCTCTAAAAGTTCCTGAATTCTAGCTAAGTCTTGGTGGGGGTCGCTGTTACCAGCGACGGGATTGAAAATTAGGCAAGCTGAACGTTTCATAGTTGATAATAGGTAATAGGTAATGGATAATGGCTGAACTGAAACTCTAGATTTTTTCGTTTAGTTTGTATCCAAGTTTCGATCGCGATCGTATCCCCCTTAATAAGACTCATTTTGACTGTTCTTATCCCCCCCTTATTAAGGGGAGTTAAGGGGGAGCAAGGCTCAAATATAACCCTGATTTAGACATGGTTTTAACATTAAGTTAACACAAATGCCATGCCCGCTAAACTTCCACAACAACCCTCACCTATTTTTCAAAGGTTTAGTTAAGACTTGACAAAAGTCCACTCTAAGACTTTGCGCGGAGCTTTGTGCAACGCTTCCTTGATTTCCTCATTGGTGTCAAATTTGACTTGATTTAAATTGCACGCTTCGACGTTGACAGTAAATTTATCGTCTTCAAAAGGCCAAGGAGTTACAGTCACGAGTTCGTTGCTGTGCTGTACAATATCGTAGCGCTTGCCGTCCGGGCCGACACTAATTTCTAAAGCTCGTTCTCCGGCGGGTAACTCGCGGCTGCAAAGAATTAATGATAGCCGATCGCACCACTGGAAAAAAGCATAAGCTGCCTTAGCATCTTCCTCGGAAATATTCAACTCTTTTTGCCATTTTTTTTGATTTTCCAGTTGTTCGTCCAAAAACTCGTCGAGTTCCTTCGACTCTCCCCGCTTTCCTTCATTGAGATAACTCATGTGCATAGAAATCAGCATGGCTACCCACCTACCGCGATATAGGGAATTCTGCGTCATGGCTTTAATTTTCGGCAGAGAAGTTTCTGTCTGCAAGGTAAAATCAAAGGGCGCGCCCGCTTCAGTCAAAATATTTTCTTCCCACTCTTTCTCCAAATCGTCGTGATGCGAAATCGCCGCTATGGTTTCGTAGAGGCGAACCGGAGATTTCGAGCGCTTCCACTGTCCGCCAAGTTGCGCCGCGAGTAAAGCGTGGGCGCGGTGGTAAATAATTTCCCAGCCGGTGGCGGTTAAATTAGCAATCATGGAATTTTTGTCCTGAATTAAGTTGATACAAGTATTTTGTGCGAGAATTCGGCTCTCGATCGCCCGTAGCCTTAAAAAAGCGGGAACCGGAATCGGTCAAAGCCCACATTTTTAAGAAGGATGGAGACTTACAGAAAAACGAAAGTTAAATCACAAAAGGTTCGATCGAGATCTCCTGCCATTTCCCCTCAAATCGTTCGACAACAATAGGTCGGATGCGGAACTTCGGGGGAGATCCATCGAGAACATCAATCCGCAAACACGAATAAGGACGGCGTTTATGGGAACCTTGACCGCTGCGGCCGACAAATAGCAAAGATTCCGCTACCCGCCGGCTGGCTGTTTCGGAACCAGACTGCCGCGCCAACCGATAAGCTTCAGGACTCAATGCTTCCTCCAACATCGGCCCTTCCGGGCGCTGGCGGCGGAGACTGTGGCCGCTTCCCCCGCAGACAATCCAATTAATCCCAGAGTCGCCGTGTCCAGTATCCCCAGTCCGCAGGTATTCCAAACAGTGAGCGTGGCCCGTCAGCACCAAATCTACTAGCGGACGCCCCCGCGCCACATCCCCAACTGCATCGGCCACCCCGTCGAGTACCTCGCGCAATCGCCACCGAACCGCCAAAGTTTGAGCTTGATTCCACTTTGTCGCCTCGGTCACGTAGGGGGGATGGTGCAGGTAAATTACCCGCCCCCGCACCTCGGAATCGCCCCAAGAGTTAATCAGCCTTTTTTTCAGCCATTCGAGCTGTTCAACGTCGGTGGCGGCTGTTTTGTCGGGGGACAGTTGTTTGTCAATATCCATCAACATTTCGTCAACTTGCTCTAACTTGGCCGCCAAGTCGTCTAGCTGTTCGTCTTCCTCGGGAATTTCGGGGTTGAGCCGATCGCACATTTCGATCATTGCCAATTTTTCTTGTTCCAACTTCTGGCGATCTAGTTCCAAATTCTGGCGGCGAATGTCGCCCTGTTTGGTTTTCGGGATCGGTAATGGCTCGTTGAAGGTGTTGGAGTCGAGGGCGAAGAAGTCGATGCCGCCACTGCGGAAGGTGTAGTAGCGGTTGGGTAAGCGGGTAAAGCGTCCGGGTTGGTAGCGGATGCAGCGGCCTGTGCTGGTGCTGGCGGTGTAGTGGGCGTCTAGGTGGCGATCGAGTTCTCCCGGCATTTTGTGAGCTTGCAGGTAGTCGAGAAAGGCTTTGGCGTAGGTGTTTCCGCGATCGGAACCGTGCCAGCCGACATCGAGATCCAACTTGGAACCCAACAGCCGGCGCAGCGGCAAAGCTGTCGCTGACAGAAGGCCGTAGACTATCGGCAAGTCGTAATAGTCGTGGTTTCCCGGTACGGGCAAAAACGGAAAATTAAACACCATGCGATCGTAGGCAATGCGAGAGGGATGCTCGCCGCCGACTATAAATTCTCGGTAGGGGCGAATAAAGTTTTGCAAGTAATATTCGCTGGAACCTACGAGATAAACTACATCGCCCGTGTGGAGGACGAAACGGCAAGTTTCGCGCTCGGAGACCATCTGTTCGGCAATCTGCCGCTGGGGATTGTAACCGCGGTGATTGCCCGTGCCACTGTCGCCTACGACTAAAAACGAAAACTCTGGAGAGTCGGTGGTTTGAGATTCTAAAACCATCCGAGTTTGGTCGATTCCCCGATGGACGATCGACTGTTCTTGCCACCGCACCCGCTCGTTCATTTTGCGGATTTTGACTGTTATTCGCGGGTCGGACACGAATTTCAATTCACCTAGTCTCCCAAATTGCTGAGTTCCTAGTTAATCATAGTGTAGCGATCGGGCGAGTTTTTACATCTCTCTAAAAGCTGAAAATCGAGGCGCGGGTACGCAGAAGCCTGGTTTTTAGGAGAATACTGCCTGACAACTGACATATTGCACCATTCTCAATAAGCCTTTTAGGAACAGGCAAGATGCCTGTTCCACAATAAAATTCATCTCTTGTGGAACAGGCATCTTGCCTGTTCTTGAGAATGGTGCAACATCTCAGTTACAACTCACATCTTGTCGCATTCTCAATAAGCCTGTTATGGGCGGACTCTGGGGCCCAGCCCACGAAAAAACTCACTCTTTGTGGAACAGGTCGGAAAGCGTGTTAAGCGAGAATGGTGCAATATGTGAGACGATCGCACTCTCCGACTCCAAGGGCGATCGATCCCTACACCCTGACCCAAGCGGGCAACATCAGATAGAACGCAGTAAAAAAATATAAAATGGAAGCAATACAACTGTCTTTGTTCTCAAATGAGTCAGAACCAATTCCTGCCAAAAAGCAGAAGAAAGCAAAATTAGGGCGTTACGAACGCATCCAACGCGAACTAGAAGCAAATGACTGCGACCCCTACAAGATATTCATTGATGTTGAATCTCAGTCACTGCCAAAATTAGACTATACATTTGTCGATCTTTTTTGCGGTGCTGGCGGCATGACCCAAGGTTTATTGCAAGCTGGTTTTCGACCAGTAGCAAGTGTTGAAATTAATCCCATCGCCTCGGCAACTCATACAAAAAACTTTCCCGATTGCCATCACTTGTGCGACGATATAAAAAACTTAAATCCCCAAAAGTTGCTCGCTGAAATTGGTTCGCCCGAAGTTCATGTTGTTGTAGGCGGGCCGCCGTGTCAAGGTTTCTCAGTTGCAGGAAAACGCGACCCCAACGACCCTCGAAATCGCCTCTTTAGAGAGTTTGTCCGCGTCGTCTCTGAAATAAGTCCTTGGTATGTTGTCATGGAAAACGTACCCGGAATATTGACTATGCAAAAAGGAGCTGTTAAGCAAGCCATTTGCGAGGCTTTTGAGGAAATTGGCTATCCCCATATGTCCGTTGCTGTTCTGGAATCAGCCGCCTATGGAATCCCGCAAATCCGCCCGCGAGCCATTTTTATTGCCAATAGATTTGGGATGCAAAATCCCTATCCGAAGCCGCAATTGTTTCCAGAACAATACAAAGCGATTGAGTCAGCAATTGATGATTTACCAGAGTATACTCCCATCCCAGAAATCAACCACGAATGGACTCGTCATTCTGTTCAGTACATGGAAAGACTTGCTAAAGTTCCACCAGGCGGTTCTTTGTATGAAAGCTACGCCGATGCTTTCAAGCGACAGTATCCGGGAAAACCGAGTATGACTGTTAAAGAAAATCACGGTGGCACTCATATTCACCCTTATCTCAACCGCGTGATTTCAGCTCGTGAAATGGCTAGATTGCAAAGTTTCCCGGATTCATTTATTTTTGAAGGTTCAATGAAAAAGGCTATGTGGCAAATTGGAAATGCCGTGCCGCCGCGTTTAGCAGAGTGTATCGGTTTTGCACTTATTCCATATTTGACTGATATTGCTTTGAACAAACCTAGTTTACTTAATAAGTTCCTGTTCCAGAAATCTTAAATTAGTAAAAAACGTAAGCGCATCTCAGCTTGCTATTAATGGTTTTGTCTGACTCAGAAGTTCATTAGCCTTCTCTTTCAACTTATCCACCTGTAATTTATCATTACCTACTGAAAATGATTCAAGCGCTTGCTTTAATTCTTTCAGTGTTTCTAAAGGTAAAGCTTGAGCTTTTAGTGATTGCTCCAAATCCTTCCTATAATCACCTACAAGAGAGTCTAGAGCCTCAAAGTACCTTTTAATTTGTTGATCCAATGATTGCTCAATCAATCGGTTAGATTGTTCTTGAATTTCTTCGACTTTATTGTCAAAGAATTTAACAATTTCCCCCTTGAAAAGGATTATGTTAACTGTATATCTTTCTTTATATACAAGTTTGTCTAAGTCCACACGGAACCAACCAAAAAAGGTGCTAACTGCACCATAAATTGCGCTCAGTATTGGACTGTTAGCTACCATTGCCACTAAACGAGCAGCAAACTGCACCAACAAACCACCAAATGCTTCTTCTAACAATGCTGCGAGTAAATCAGATAACCCATACCCTCTGAATTCAAGATCAGGGGTATTCACTTCTATGTAAATATCAGCTAGCTTGAGTATATCTGGCTTAAAAATAACATCAAAATCTCTTTTTAACCTATCTTGAGCGCGTTCAATAATAGGCTTAGTTTCATTATCTAGTGACTCGGATAATTTTTGAATCCTGTTTTCAGTCTGTGTATCCGTCTCTTTACAAGCGACATCCAATTGACGTTCAATAATTTGCTTCGCCGAAGCTGCTATTTGCTCAGCGAATAGCTTGGCATCTTGCTTACTATCAAATTCAAATTCATCTTTATCTCTATTAAAGATGTTGGATATGTCGTCCAACCACTTGGAAAATACTGTTATAGCAGAATCTAAAACATACTTTTTCAATAGTGTGTCAAGTTCGTTTTTAACGTCTTTTTTGAGGGTTTCTAGGTTGGCGTTTACGGTTTCCTTTATTTGCTTTTTTGTTTGGGCAACCTCTTCATCTAGACTCCGACGGCAAGCAGTTAGACTAGAAAGCTCTTTGTTAAGATCCTCAATTGCTTGCTGAAGCTTTTCAGCATTACTGTTAATGTAAGTCAGGTCATTTTTTGCATTGTTACATAAATCATCTAGATGAATAAGACAACGATTCAATGCAAACTCCATGCAGCGGGGGGCAACTTGTAGCAAAATTACATTAATTGCTTCTTCCAGAAAAGATGCAAACTTTGATGCTTTCCAAAGTTTTACCGCTTTCTTTTGTAATTCCTCTACAGTTGCATCCTCCAGTTCATCCTCCCAATCAACAGGCCAGACTTCTCTAGCTAATGCTTCGGCAGCTTCAGGATCTTTAATATCTTGACTACTGAAAGATGATTGACGGAGAAAATCCTTAGCGCAGAATGCTTGCCTAGCAGAAACTTCAAATACGCGGTCTGTGTCGCCCAGTTCGAGGTTATTAGCAACAAATTGTTTTACCATTTCGGTATCTATGTCACCTCGACGACGCTCATCAATTTTATTAACTAAAACATATAAATTTTCTTGACTGCTTGTTCTAATAACTTTGTGAACTTCTGCTTTAATTTTTTCGGCTGCTTCAGCCCTCAATTCAGTAAAATTCAGGACAAGCAGCACAAGTTGGCTACGCTTAAGTTGCTTGGAAACTACAATTTCTAGTTTTTCGCTGACTCCGGCTTCACTTGGCCCAGGCGTATCAACGATTACAAGATTACCTAGCTTCTCTAGTTGTTGATTTTGCTCTGTTCTGAAAAAAGGAGTTTCGATAGATGGAATGTCATTGTCATTGAGCAACTGGAGAGGATCTTGATCTTGGGATACGGCCAAAATGTTGCAAAGACGGATAATATGATTCAACTCTGTCAGGATCTTGTTGATATTCTTACTGCCAGAGATTTCTTCGGAAATCCCAAAATCTGTATCACTGTGGATTTCTTGGAGTAAACTTGCTAAATGCGGATATTCACCAGTATGCTTAAGAACTTCTTCCATCCCTTGCTGCTCAATTTCCTGCCTGATAGCATCCAATGCTTTCTTAAATGCTTCACAAATTCTAGGACTCAATTTTAGAATCGGCTCGGCTGCATTTTCTTTCAATACAATCTCTGTTGGCAGTGTGGTCATCGCTGTAGCAGAACTTGGCAGGAGTTCTTGACCAATAATGGCATTAATAATTTTGGACTTGCCAGCATTCATCGGTGCGGCAATAGCCATTCTGAGTTTTAGGTCTGTGACTGTACCAATCTCCTTTGCAATTTCCTGTTGATATATCTGGTACTTGTTTTCTGAGCTATCCTCAGACTTAAGTTCTTTGCTAGCGCGACCCATCAGAGTGCTAACTTCTTGTAACAGGGCAATTACCTGTTTTTGCAGGTCTTGAACATTTGGCTTGGAGGGTTGAGAAGTCATAGGGTTTTTAGTTGGTGTTTATGGTGAATGGTAGCAGAGATTGTATAACAACTTTAAGCAATTTGTAGTCGTTTCCCCAACGTGTGAGGTTGTGGTAGAGGTTTGCCGTCTTCTTGATAGAGTTCAATCAATGTTTCTAACAATTCTTGTCCGTGTTTTGCTGCTTCCTCGTAAGTGTGTCCGTGAGTACAAGGCTGCATGACATCGGTAAACTCAGGCCACCTGACAACAAAAAGTCGATCTTCTTCTGACCACTGGATGATGAGACTGTAACGGCTATTCATCTTGTAGCTCCTTTAGCTCCTGCAAATCGGTTATTTTAATCAGCTTGTTGCTCCTCAACCCTATTTATTGTTAATTCTCACTCCAAGCTTTGAGCAAATATTTTTAAGGCTTTGACATCCTCTGATGAGATATTCCCCTCAATTTCCTGATTCTGAAATCGTAGAATTTCACCTCTACCATCTTTCGCAGTAATTGTAAGTGTTTTTTCTTGCTGCCAAATACGATACCGCTCTCCCTCAAGAAATTTACCGCCTTCGGGTATTTGTCTGCCGTAGTTTCTTAAGACTGTTTCCGCAGTTTCCACAATATCTAGACTATATTCATATAACAAAATATCACTAGCAAATTTGGGCATACCTGCTTTTTTTTCCAAAAATTCAAGTAATTCAGCAACAGTCTTCGGAGGTTTTTTGTACCTTTCCGACTGTTGCCGTAATAATCTCACTATTAAGTCCGGGTATTCGTCAAATAGATCGCTCATAAACTCATCAGGTGACAGCGATTTGATGTTCCAAGGAGCTAAATCCTTTTCTTTGAAATCCGCTAGATTGCTGGTAACAATGACATCAGCATTTGCTGTTACAGCAGCAGCAAGAACATGACGGTCTTTAGGGTCATTTTTCATGATTTGCTCTAAGCCGACAGGTACTTCAATTATTGCTTCGGGAAAGGCTGCATTGATTTCCGCTTCAAGATTGATTGCTTTCTCCTGGCATAATATCCCTTGGCGGACAAGGTTGCTCATTGCTTCATCCAGGATTTTCTGCGACCAATAGGGTAAATACAGACCAGCCTCGGCGGTAGAAAGCAGAGTATCGCGCAGATACATAGGAAACAGGACACAAGCATCGAGGACAACACTAAGCTTAGACATATTAATGTTGGAATTATTTCTATGCCTCGTACAAACCAGCTTCTTCGGTCATCTCGATTAGCCGATCCAAGTGTTTGCGACGTTGGTTGTCTCGATGTTCTTTATATAAAGTTAAATCCTCCAAACGAATACGTCTATGCTTTCCTACTTTGATACAAGGAATTTCTCCCTGGTCTAGTAACTTGACCAGAAATGGTCGGGATACATTCAGAATATCAGCAGCTTCTTGTGTTGTCAGTTCGTGATTGTGAGGTACTAGAGAGATAGCTTGACCTGATGCCATTGCACGCACGACCTGACGCAAAATGCTGTAGACTGATTCAGGAATTACTATCTCTTCTCCGTTACTTCCCACTAATTTTGGTTGTGCAAATTCGTGGCTGAGAATCCGATCTAATTTTGCTATTTCTTCTTGTTTTTGTTCGGGAATCAAAACTGACTCAAGCGATGCTTTTTGGTTCAACATAATTAATCTCTTTTTTGATGTGATTGTTTTTGAAGCACAGAGTAAATATGGTGGTATAAGTTGGTATAATCAGCGGTTTAAACCGCTGATTATACCAGACCCCGTTTTATTGGTCAGCAGACAGAATCTGCGATCGCGGAAAACCTGTACAGCCATTGCTGGAAGGGTATGTAAGTATTTGGCCAGCATATACTTGGTTGTTTCCTTCACGATAACACTTACCGTGCCCTAAACGCAATATCCGAAACAAACGAAATATTCAAATTCCCAAAGGGGACAGTTCGATCGCCCGAAATTCCCCATCCCGACTCAAGACGGATGCCGCGCAGAGGTACAATAGGACGATCGCATTCCCCAACTCCCACCGTGATAGAGCGCTACACTCTGCCCGAAATGGGTAACATCAGATAAAAAGCAGTAAAAAACTAGAAAAAGGTTTATTGCAAGCTGGTTTTCGGCCAGTAGCAAGTGTTGAAATCCATGGTGCTTTTGTTTCAAGATGAGCATCGATCGCCCAAAAATAACGGATAATGACACTATCGCCAACATTGAGGGGAAAAAGATGACTTCTCAAACGATCGAACTTTTGGAAGATTTGCTAGGCAAGTTACAACACTTACTCCCGGAAAATCAGCAGCTTCTGTTAACTTTTGCAGAGTTTTTGCTGGAACGACAGATGCGATCGAACCCCGAAAACACTTCAGTTGAAGCTGAACCTCCTCCTGGGCAACAACGGGTTTTGGGCCTGCATCAAGGGATGGGCTGGATGAGTGAGGATTTTAACGAGCCACTTTCTGATGCGTTTTGGTTGGGTGAAGCATGAATATTTTGCTGGATACCCACGTCTTGATTTGGCTGGCGATCTCTCCCCAAAACTTATCGCAACGAGCGACGAATATTATCACCGATCCCACTCATACTTTATTTACGAGCTTGGTTAGTATTTGGGAAATGCAAATTAAGCTTCAGCTTGGGAAGTTAACACTGAACGTGTCCTTAACTGAATTGATAGAACGCCAGCAGCAAGTCAATGGATTGCAAATTTTGCCGATCGAGCTAGCTCATATTTTTGCATTAGACACATTGCCAAATGCTCATCGCGATCCATTCGATAGACTCTTAATTGCTCAAGCCGTTGTGACTCAAATGCCTATCTTAAGTATTGATGCTGTATTTGACAGCTACCCAGTACAAAGATTGTGGTAAAGCGATCGGTTGAATAGGCTTTAACTTAATAATCGGCGATCGGTAAAGAATATCGCACACAGAATCAGAAATCGGGTTTTTACCGAATCTGCCGACAAGAACGAAGTATTTTCTCCAAAAACCCGGTTTCTGGGCTCCTTGGCTCTTGCACCCCCACACAGATGTACAATAAGACGATCGCATTCCCCAACTCCCACCGTGATAGAGCGCTACACTTTGCCCGAAATGGGCAACATCTGGACTGAAACCGCCAAACTGAAAAGCTGGCTGCAAGTAGAAATCGCTGTCTGCGAAGCTCAAGCCGAACTCGGCTACATCCCCGCCGCCGCAGTCGAAGAAATCAAAGCTAAGGCTAATTTTGACCCCAAACGAGTCCTCGAAATTGAAGCCGAAGTCCGCCACGACATGATCGCATTCTTGACAAATGTCAACGAATATGTAGGCGATGCCGGCCGCTACATTCACCTCGGCTTAACCAGTTCCGATGTGCTCGATACCGCTTTGGCGCTGCAATTAGTCGCCAGCGTCAATATCTTGTTAGAACGTGTCGAAGAATTGAGTCAAGCTATTCGCTATCAGGCTCAACAGCATCGCAATACCGTCATGGTTGGCCGATCGCACGGAATTCACGCCGAACCCATCACCTTTGGCTTTAAACTAGCAGGATGGCTGGCAGAAGTCTTTCGCAGCCGCGCCCGATTAGTGAATTTGCGATCGTCCATAGCAGTCGGCAAAATCTCCGGCGCAGTCGGAACCTATGCTAATATCGATCCGCGAATAGAAGCGATCGCCTGTCAAAACCTCGGACTCGAACCCGATACCGCATCCACTCAAGTCATTTCGCGCGATCGACACGCCGAATACGTCCAAACCTTAGCACTTTTAGCAGCATCGATCGAGCGTTTTGCAGTAGAAATCCGCAACCTGCAACGCACCGACGTTCTCGAAGTCGAAGAATTCTTTTCCAAAGGGCAAAAAGGCTCATCCGCCATGCCGCACAAACGCAACCCAATTCGATCGGAAAGACTGACAGGAATGGCGAGAATCGTCCGCGCCAACGCCGTCGCAGCCTTAGAAAACGTTGCACTTTGGCACGAACGAGACATCTCTCACAGTTCCGTAGAACGGATGATTTTGCCCGACAGTTCTACAGTAACTCACTTCATGTTAGTAGAAACCACAGACTTAGTAAAACACCTGCTAGTCTATCCTGAAAATATGAAGCGAAACATGAACCTTTACGGCGGAGTTATCTTCAGCCAGCGCGTGATGTTAGCCTTAGTAGAAAAAGGCACCAGTCGCGAAGACGCCTACAAAATTGTGCAATCTTGTGCTCACGAAGCTTGGAACAAACCGGGCGGCAATTTCTACAATTTAATTGCTAAGGACGATCGGGTAACAGCTAAGATGACGACCAAAGAAATTGATGATTGTTTCGATCCGCAGTATCAATTGAGGCACTTAGATTTAGTGTATCAGCGGTTGGGAATTTAAAAATTTTTTGAATTCCCTACTAAAGATACAAGATGGATCGTAATCCTTCATCTATTTCTTCCTGTAAATCCTGTGGTATTGTGCCAATGCACTCAATTAAAAACGTTTTGTCCACAGTAAAAAGCTGAGAAATATTAGCCACAGAATCCTTGGGTAAACCTGTGGCTTTACTCGGTAACGAGACATTATCTGGTGCTTCCGCTAACCGCAGATTAGAAGTAATGATGACGACGATTACAGTGCTAATCCGACTATGAGTAAAAGTATCATCCTGAACAATTAAGACGGGACGACGATATCCAGGTTCTGAAGCAACTGGAGAGGGTAAGTTTGCCCACCAAATTTCTCCGCGATACATTACCAATCCTCATGGGGTAAGGACATAAATTGCATCTTTGCCAAGACTGGATCTAGTTCAGAGGACTCTTCAGAATAGACTTGATTTAGTTTGCTCAAAATTCGAGATCGGTTGTGTCGCCGCAGATACGCCTGCAATGCTTTTGTATAAAGCTCACTGCGTGATAACCCTAACTGACTAGCCAAAGCCTCGGCTTCTTCAAAAACTAAATCTGGAAGTGAAATTGCAGTTTTCATAGCTCCCCTTGCTGTCACGGTGACATCATAATATTGGTTATAGCATAGAAAAACGACCTCAATCTACTTTTTAACACTCACAATCCCAACAGCTATGAAATTTAATCGTTTTGGAAAATACTTAATCGCATTTATGCTAGTGTTGCTATGTGCGATCGGTCTGCACCATATAACATTTGTCCGCGCCCAGGAGCCGCCACAAGTGCAAATTACCCAACCAGAATCAAACCCAGTAGTACCTGAAAGTATTTTCATGAGTCAACTTCCCCCTTCGGCACGACTGGTTGACATCCGCACCGTAAATCCCAACATTCGCCTCGATATCCGATACGCCACTACTAACAATTTTTTGAAACGAAAGCTTTACCCTATATCGAAATGCGCCTTGAGAAGTTCTGTTGCTCAACAGTTAGGGTTAGTTCAAACAGATTTGGAAAAAATTGGATTGGGTTTGAAAGTTTACGATTGCTACAGACCTTTCTCTGTGACTAAACAAATGTGGCAAGCTTGGCCAGATCCGCGCTATGTTGCTAATCCTGCTAGGGGTTCGCGGCACAATCGCGGTGCTGCTATTGATTTGACTTTAGTCGATCGCACTGGCAAAGAATTAGAAATGCCTACACCTTACGATGATTTTACCGAAAAAGCTCACGGAGATTATCAAGGCGGCAGCGCCGAATCTCGGAAAAATCGTCAAGTGCTTAAGGATGCAATGAAAAAACACGGATTGATGAGTATCACAACTGAATGGTGGCACTTTGATTCGGAAGATTGGCAGAAATTTGCGATTCTTGATATCTCGCTGGGGGCTATTCCTTAATTATACTATTTATTAATAGTCGCAGATACAGGTAGGGCACGGCAGTGCCGTATCCCTACCTATATCAGGAAAATTATCGCAATTTTACCGAAAATTCGTATTCGTATCCTCGGAAATTCGAGTCTAATTGTAATGTGTAATTGCCTGTTACTGGCACTTTTCCACTCCACTCTGTTTCATTGCCTTGATAAGGATATCCGGCTAAAAGTTTGCCGCTAGGAGTTATAATTTGCGGGAAAACATCTTTCCGATTCCTAACAGTCATTGTTTGACCTTTTCGGGCGCGAATCCGGTAAGAATGGCTGCCGCCACCAATAATTCGACCTTTGACGATCGCATCATCTCCTCCTGGCGGAAAATTAATCTGCTGGTTGACGTTAGAACAACTGCTTTCGGTGCGGTTTTTGGCAATCCAACCGGGTGGATCGGTAATTCGCAGCCAACCGTTTTGTTCTTCGGCGACTGAAACAAAGGTATTATTTTTAAGTTTTCCTACTATGTTGCTGCCCCTTACTTGCGGGATTGATCGCACATTTAGCGGTGGATTCGGATCGCTGACTACAGCCATACTGATTTTGCAACCCGAATTTGGCGGTGTGACAACTACTGGCTCAACTTTTGGCCCAGAGGCTTCTGCAACTAGCGAGGATTGAACAGCCGGGGTTTTTGCCGGTTGGGGTGGGGATTCCGGAGATTCTCCAGCCGGGGTTTGTGCTTGCAGAGATTTTGGTTGCCGAGATTCAGGGTTGTTCGTCGGCCCTGCAATCTGGTTTCTGGTGGATGCGGGCGATTCAGCAAGGGGAAGATCGGATTGTTTCATCGCACCAGACTGTATAGTGGCAACAGCCACTCCCACCGCTGTTGCCACTCCTGCTAAGCTTACTGTGATGATCTGAGCCTTCGTAAATGACATAAAAAACCCTCTCTGTATCTATACTAATAATTTTTGTTTGGGAGTTGGGGCGATCGCCAGTTAATTTACAGTGGAAATACCTAGTGCTGCCCACAGGGTCATTCGATTTTAGATTTGAGATTTTGGATTTTGGATTGACTTGCACGAGATAAATTCGGGGGCTTGAGGATTTTAGATTTGAGATTTTAGATTGATTCCACGGATAAATCACGTGGCGGGTACCATCAAGAAATTTTTGGTCAGGATTTTTAGATAAAATTTCAGATCCATAATTGTCGCAATAATTTGAGTCAATATATACTGGACGCCTATACTGATGGTAATCTTGCTCTGGGTTATTTGCGCGCAAATTTGCGAAGGTCAGCGTTCAGCGCGAGGTACATAAAATGTCAAAATTGATTCCTCTAAGATTACAACCGCCTCGCGATCGATTGTTGGAAAAGGTGAAGCAGGAAGTCCAAGCAGGGCTCGCGCAGTCTTTGCACGCCGCTGTACTGGCTAACCTCAGTCAAGACTCGTCGCCAACGGGTGTTAACCGCTGTTGGGATGTGGAAGTGAAAGCGGGCAACCGTCCGAGTTTTCGGCTTCCTCCCAAAGCAAGCATGGCTAAAGTGTTCGATCGCGCCGGCGGCAAATTGGTAATTTTGGGAGCCACGGGTGCAGGCAAAACTACGACGCTGCTAGAATTAGCTCGCGTGTTAGTTTCCCGCGCCCAAAAAGATGCTAGCTTGCCAGTACCAGTGCTGTTTGAACTCGGATCGTGGAAAGCAGAATCCGGGGCGATCGCCGATTGGTTAATTGCTCAACTTCAGTTCAAATACGGCATCTCTCCTGCAGTGGGCAAAAAATGGCTTGCCGAACAACAATTGCTGCCTCTCCTCGACGGCTTAGACGAAGTAGAAACCCACCGCCAAAATAGCTGCATTCAAGCAATCAATCAGTTTGTGGAAAGCGAATTTAAACCCAAACATTTAGTAGCTTGCAGCAGTTTTGAAGCTTACAAAAACTGCGAAACTAGATTTCGCCTGCAAGCAGCAGTTTTGTTGAAACCTTTAAGAGAAACTCAAATTCAAAATTATCTGCTAGAAGCCAGAAGCCGCGAACTTTGGTACAGCATTGAACACGAGCCGGAGTTGTTAAAATTGGCAAAAGTTCCCTTGCTTTTGAGCATGATGGCTCTGGCTTACGACGATATTTTAATTGAAGCTTGGAAGCGCATAACTTCCGCAGAAGAACAGCGCAAATATCTGTTAACTGCCTATATTCGCCATCAAATGACCGGGCAAGTCAAGCAGTATCCCAGAGGTAAGGAACTGCGGCCCGAACAAATTCGCCACTGGCTGGGATGGTTGGCCAGAAGGATGGAACAGCAAGGAATTCAAGAATTTTACCTCGATCGCATACCCTCTAGCTGGCTGCAAACAGAGGAGGAACGGCGCAAGTATCAGTTTGGAGTTAAGCTGCTTGGCGGGCTGATTTGGGTGATTTTGGGATTAATTGCCACCTTAGTCTCCGGGTCGATTTGGGGAATAATTGCGGGTGCTGTTGCTGCGGTAATTAGTGCTTTGTTGCCGGGAATTCCGGGGATTGAAAGTTTTATATTGCGCCTGGTGCTGTGGTCGAACGGCTACATTCCTTGGGATTACAAGCGTTTTCTCGATGCTGCCACCGATCGCCTGCTGCTGCAAAAAACTGGCGATCGGCGCTATCGATTTATTCACAATTTATTGCAAAAACATTTTTCTGAAATCTAAATGCCGGAGCTTGACAAAAACAAATATAATGGATGTAACTGTGAAGGAGATTCCAATACTCGACAAGCAAAAGGAAACTCAATGGCTGTAAAATTCATTCTGAGCGAATACGTTGACAAAGCAATGGCTGAGGCTATGTATGACAAACTTGAAGATCGTAGCTTTGTTGGGAAAATTCCTGTTTGCAAGGGAGTCATCGCCTTTGGTTCAACTTTAAAAGAGTGTCAAAATGAGTTGCGATCAACTTTGGAAGACTGGATTTTGCTAGGGTTGAAATTGCGACATCGAATGCCCGTCATTGACAATATTGATTTAAATCAGGAGCCTAGCCTTGAGCCGTTGGACACCTTGTAAGCGTCGAGAGTTCATCCAGAAATTACAACAGCTAGGCTTTTCTGGCCCTTTTTCTGGAAGTAAGCACCAGTTTATGATTTATCAGGAGTATCGCTTAACGATTCCCTCTAATGATGAGTATTCTGTTCCTCAGCTACGGATGATGATTCGAGAGGCCGAGGAGATTATAGAAAGGGAAATTACTCTTGAACAATGGAATACCTTGTGAACTAACACATACTCATCCCAAAAAAGTTTATGGTATTTTTGCCATTTGAAATAGCTGTGACGCCGTAAATTCTAATCCATCAAACAGTGGATCTGTTAATAGGGTATCTCCCATATAAGTCTGCGGTGCTGCATCGGGGTAAAAAACTGTAATGCTTCTCGCCTTGCTATCTACTACCCAAACCCGCAAAACCTTAGCATCTAAATAATCTCTCGCTTTAGCAGCTAACTGACCGAAAGTTTGTTCGGGTGAAATAATTTCTATGACTAATTCGGGGACTACAGGACAGGCTTCATCTTGATTCCAGTCGGGAGATAAGCGTTCGTAAGAAACATATAAAAGGTCTGGAACTGGCACCCAGTCTCGCCCCAGTCTGGTTAATCTTACCGCCCATTCTACACCAATTTCTCCCCGTTCCTCACCCCACTGTTCGAGGAGTTTTATTAGGCTTCGGGTGAGGCGAGAATGAAATTTTTTAGGTGACATCTTCGGTACTGCTTGCTCGTCAATAAGTTCGTAGGTAATATCGCCTTCTCCTTCGGGAAGAGCGAAAAACTCTTCCAGAGTTAGTTGAGTTTTTGTCTGGAGCATAATATTCCTCTGCTGTGGGCAGGCAAGTTAGTATTATTTTAACTTAAATATTCATTGACATAATACAAATGTTATGATAAAGATGGGCAAAATCTCAGGTTTTAACTGCCGAATTTGCGATCGACTCCTAGATCGACACCCCCAAAAGGTTAAGATTCTAATCTGACCCTCCTGCAATCATTGCTTCACCTCCTATGGCAGAAACCTTATTGTTCAACGCCCTCCGCGAGGCGTTAGACGAAGAAATGGCCCGCGACTCCGCCGTATTCGTACTCGGCGAAGACGTAGGTCAATACGGCGGTTCCTATAAAGTCACCAAAGACCTCTACAACAAATACGGCGAACTTAGAGTGCTCGACACCCCGATCGCCGAAAATAGCTTTACAGGCATGGCAGTAGGCGCAGCAATGACGGGACTGCGGCCGGTCATCGAAGGCATGAACATGGGCTTTTTGCTGCTGGCCTTCAACCAAATTTCCAACAACGCCGGAATGCTGCGCTACACATCCGGCGGCAACTTCAAAATGCCAATGGTAATTCGCGGGCCCGGCGGCGTGGGCCGCCAACTCGGCGCCGAACACTCCCAGCGGTTAGAAGCATATTTCCAAGCAGTACCGGGTTTGAAAATAGTCGCCTGTTCGACTCCCTACAACGCCAAAGGACTCTTAAAATCAGCCATCCGCGACGATAACCCCGTTCTATTTTTCGAGCACGTTCTTCTTTACAACCTCAAAGAAAATTTGCCAGAAACAGAATATTTAGTGTCGCTGGACAAGGCAGAAATAGTGCGATCGGGCAAAGATGTCACAATCGTGACTTATTCCCGGATGCGGCACCACGTCTTGCAAGCCGTGCCCGCACTGCTAAAAGAAGGTTACGATCCAGAAGTAATCGACCTAATTTCTCTCAAACCCCTGGACATGGAGACAATTGGCGAATCCATTCGCAAAACTCACAAAGTAATCATTGTAGAGGAGTGCATGAAAACAGGAGGCATTGGTGCTGAACTCATTGCTTCGATTAGCGATCGATTTTTTGACGAACTCGACGCACCGGTTTTGCGCCTGTCTTCACAAGATATTCCCACACCTTACAACGGCAATTTGGAAAGACTCACCATTGTCCAGCCCAATCAAATTGTCGAGGCAGTCCAAAAAATGGTAGCTTTGCGAGTATAAATAGTGATTAGTCAGTAGTCATTGGTTGACTGTTGACTGTTGACTGTTGACTGATGACTGTTGACTGATGACTGATGACTGATGACTAAAATCTGCCAACTGACAACTGCCAACTGACAACTGCCAACTCACCAATGACTAATAATTAAATATGCAAAAACAACGTTCCCTATTAGCCCTAATTTTTGTTTTAATCATCGCCGCTATTACTGTAATAGTAACAATTCCGACGCGGCTGGGATTAGACTTGCAAGGAGGGTCGCAACTCACAATTCAAGTAAAAACTACGCCCACAATTCCCAAAATTGACCCGGGAATGTTAGAAGCAGTGCGGCGGATTGTCGAAAACCGCGTCAACGGTTTGGGAGTTTCCGAAGCATTAGTCCAAACAGTAGGAGAAGACCAAATTCTCGTGCAGTTGCCCGGAGTAAATGACCCGCAGCAAGCAGAACGAGTTTTGGGCGGCACGGCAAAGCTAGAATTTCTGGAACAACTGCCTGGAACAGAAGCACAATTAGGCATTGAAAGGCAGTTGCAGCAGGAATTGCTGGTCAAACAAGCAGAATTGAAAACCAGCCCTAATGAGGCAGCAATTAAAGAAAATCAGGCTGCTTTGAAAAGAAGCAATGAGGCGATCGCCAAACTCTTCAAAAGCAGCGGACTCGGTGGCGAAAACCTCAAAGACGCTCAACCTCAACCCTTGGCCTCTGGGAACAACTGGAACGTTGCTCTTGTTTTCGATACCAAAGGAGGCGAACTCTTTGCCCAACTTACTAAAAATTTAGCAGGCACCGGACGCAGTATCGGTATTTTCCTAGATGAAAGAATGATCAGTTCTCCAGTCGTCGGCGTTGAATTTGCCCAGACAGGAATTACTGGTGGGAGTGCCGTAATTCAAGGCAACTTTACAACGCAAGAAGCCAACGATTTGGCAGTGCAATTGCGCGGTGGTGCTTTGCCTGTGCCGGTCGAAATTGTAGAAAACCGCACTGTCGGCGCTACCTTGGGTAGAGACAGCATTCAAAGCAGTATTAACGCAGGTATCGGCGGCTTAATTTTGGTCTTGATTTTCATGGTTGCCTACTATCGACTCCCCGGCGTAATTGCCAATATTGCGCTGTTAATTTATGCTCTGTTAACTTGGGCAGCTTTCGTGCTTTTGGGAGTGACATTAACGCTGCCAGGAATTGCTGGTTTCGTGCTCAGCATCGGGATGGCCGTGGATGCTAACGTGTTGATTTTTGAACGCACGCGGGAAGAGTTGCGGGCGGGGAAATCGCTTTATCGATCTGTAGAATCGGGTTTTTACCGCGCTTTTTCCAGCATTTTAGACGGCAACGTCACAACAGTTATTGCTTGTGCTGCTTTGTTCTGGTTGGGCGCTGGTTTAGTTAAAGGGTTTGCTGTAACTCTGGCATTGGGGGTGGGAGTTAGTATGTTTACTGCGCTCACTTGCAGCCGCACTCTGCTGTTCGTAGTATTGAGCTTTCCAGCATTGCGGAAACCTCAGTGGTTCTGTCCCGGTTTGTCGAAAACTGCTAATAGTTAACTGTTGACTGTTGACTGTTGACGGTTGACGGTTGACGGTTGACGGTTGACTGTTAACTTCTGAGTCACGCTCAATAATTAATCCGTGTATCTGTGTCAAAATCCGTGTCGTGCCTTCCCTCTTCCTTCAAATTATGAAATTCAGTGTAATCAAACAGCGATCGCTCTGGTGGAGTATTTCCGCCGCTATAATCCTCGCAGGTATAGTGTCGATGGCGATTTCTTGGAGTCGTCCCGACATCCGCGCACCGCTGCGCCCAAGTTTAGATTTTGTCGGTGGCACTCGGCTGCAATTTGAACTCGACTGCACGAAACCGGAAAATTGTAAACCCATCGATCTTGCGGCTGTCCGCGAAGTCCTCGACGCCCAAGGTTTAGGCGGCAGCAGCATTCAAGTTATCGGCAAAGAACAGCGCGGTTTGTCACTGCGAACAAAAACTTTGGATGTCGAACAGCGGACTAATTTGCAAACAGCTTTGAGCGAAAAAATAGGCACTTTTTCTCCTCAATCTACTCAAATCGATACGGTTGGGCCTACCCTCGGTAAACAATTATTTACTTCGGGATTGTTGGCTTTATTCCTTTCCTTTGCTGGAATTACGGTATATCTAACGTTCCGGTTTCAGTTGGATTATGCCTTTTTTGCTTTCGTTGCTCTATTCCACGACGTGTTGGTTACTCTTGGTGTTTTCTCGTTTTTGGGTTTAGTTCAAGGAGTGGAAGTTGACAGCTTATTTGTGGTCGCTCTCTTGACAATTATCGGTTTTTCTGTTAACGATACAGTGGTAATTTACGATCGCGTGCGCGAAGTAATCAAGCTAAATCCGGGACAGTCGATCGATCAAATTGTCGATGATGCGGTCATGCAGACCCTAGGAAGGTCGATTAACACAACGTTTACCACGCTGCTGACCTTGTTTTCAATCTTTTTGTTTGGCGGGGAAACCCTCAAATACTTTGCTTTAGCATTAATTGTGGGCTTTATTGCGGGTGCGTATTCCAGTATTTTCATTGCCAGTACGCTGCTAGCTTGGTGGCGCAGTCGCACCGGCCACTCTATCCCCGTCCCCGCAGAAGGAATCAACCAGTCAGAGGAAGTTTAGTTGACTGTTAACGGTTAACTGTTGACGGTTAACTGTTGACTGACTAATAATAAATCATTAATAACAAATGACAAATAACAAATGACAAATGACAAATAATATCATGTCCGATCGAGCGATTAAAAGGGCGGGTTTTGGAGATTGTCAATTATTGGCAGATATTTTTCGTGAACTCGCCTCTAGCTTATTAGGGGTAATCGACCGGACATAATATAACAAATAACAAATAACAAATGACTACTGACCAAACTTTTCAAATTGAAGTCCAAAGGCTTCACAAACTAACAGTTTACGGCCGCTGGTTAACAGTGATATTGCTATGGATTAGCGTAGGTTCTTTGAGCATTTGGGGTTTGCGCCACGAAATCGCTTTGTGGTTAGAACACTTCACTTGGGCAGCAGTGCGCTATGGTTTATCTTTTCATCGCTGGCCCACTCTCGGTTTAGGTTTGTGCTTGGGGATGACTTTGGGAGTGCTAACTTGGCAAAGTCGCAATATGGTGCGAGGATTGCCCCTGCGGGAAAAACAGGGTTTGGAACAACAAGTTCGCCGCATTCGCCAACAGGGGCCGAGTCATCCTTTGTGGAAGTGGGTTTGCAAAGGTTCGCGGTAGCCGACGGGCCTTATTCTTTACTCTCAACCCAGAGGAACGAAAGTTTGACAAGAAGCGATTTCAACAGCCGAGTTCCTAACTTTTATTGCTTCTTCCTTCTTCCTTCTTCATTCTTCCTTATTCCTTCTTCAGACTTCCTTCGGACTGACATCCGTTACATCCGTCACATCCCGTACATTGCTCGTTGCCGAACTTCCTTCTGCCATATCACGCAAAGCGAGGCAAAATCTGTGCTAGGGAAGACTGTTGAAGCGGAATTTCGATCGCAAATTCTGCTCCTTTTCCCGGTTCCGAAAAGCACTTCAATGTGCCGCCGTGTTGGTTGACAACAATTTCATAGCTAATCGACAGTCCCAAACCCGTTCCTTGGCCGACCGGCTTAGTAGTAAAGAAAGGGTCAAACAACCGCTTCCGAACATCTTCTGTCATCCCCGGGCCGTTGTCAGAAATTTTAATTATTACCTTTTTTTTCTCAATTAACTCTGTGCGAATCCGAATCGTAGGAATCAGGCGGGTAGACTTAGAAACTGATGATTGAGTCTTTGTACTAAACTGCTTTTCTTCGCCTGATTGCGACTTATTCGCGCTTTTTTTATCAAAAATTTCGTGTTTATTAGACTCAACAAGAGCGTAAATTGCATTAAGTAAAATATTCATAAATACCTGATTGAGCTGTCCGGGATAGCACTGCACCAGCGGCAAGTCGCTGTATTCTTTGTAAATTTCGATCGCCTCCTGCCCCGGTTTCCCTTTAAGCTGGCTTTGCAACAGCATAATGGTGTTGTTGATACCGTCGTGAATGTTGACCTGCTTCATTTCAGCTTCGTCTAATCTGCAAAAATTACGCAGCGACAAAACGATGTCGCGCACTCTTTCTGCACCTTGCTGCATAGAATTTAAGACTTTCGGCAAGTCTTCTAGCACATAATCGAACTCGATTTTTTCTGCTTCCGCTTCAATTGCTGCGATGGGTTCGGGACAGTGCTGTCGGTAGATGTCGAGCATCCGCATTAAACCTTGCGTGTACTCTTTAGCGTGGTGCAAATTGCTGTAGATAAAGCCGATCGGATTGTTGATTTCGTGAGCTACTCCTGCTACTAACTGCCCCAAAGAAGACATTTTCTCCGTTTGAATTAGTTGAGTTTGAGTGCGCTGAAGTTCCAGCAGGGCAAGTTCGAGCTGTTGGGCTTGATGTCTCAATTGTGCTTGCGACTCGCGCATCGCCACGGTTGATAACTCGTGAATTTGCAACTGAGAAAGCAGTAGTTGGTGTACGTCTAAAAGTTTGTAAATTTCCGGTTCTACTTGTACTACAATTGGTTCGTGGATTAGTTCGGGCGATCGCTCCAAAGACTGCCGCACTGCCATCATAATTGAGGTTTCGCGATCGAGAACCAACATATCAGTTTTAGTAAAGCGGTAGAGTATGAACAAAGGCTGTTGAGAAAATAACTCCAAGCTGTAGGGGCGGCTCATGTGTTCAAAATAACGCCGCCGCGAAATCATCCCTATAAACTTTCCTTGCTGAGTGATGATGATGCCCGGAACTAAAGGGTTTGCTTGAAAAATTTTAGCAACTTCGTCCCCTGGACACTCAGATTCTAGGAGAAAGTCGTACAGGGTTAATTCCTGTAGAGTCGATCGCAAACCAAGCGGCGATTTTAGGGGACTCAACCCGTCAGTTTCATACACTGCTCCCTCCTTTGGTAATTGGCAGTTGCGATTGGCTGCTGGAGTCTTGCCTACTATTTAGAAGGCTTTTTCAACTCTTTTTATAGCTTAGTCATCAACTTTCCTCTGCTCCCTCGAATCCAGTTAATTCAGCAGGATTATTTTTTGCCTTAAATCGAGCTGGTGTCCCCCGAAACGATATTGCAGGTTAGATTGATTTAACAGCCGACACCCCTTTGAAGCCTGACTATGTATTGAGTTTTATATATCCAAGATTTTACTAATCCGAATATAACAGTCATAACTATTTTTAATGTTTGATGACATTAATTTGGTTCAGATGGATAAACATCTGCGACCTGTGGCAGTACATTTCGTATTACCCCTTGCGTAAAATTATATTACAATAAAACAAGAATAGTGACAAATCGGCAGCCGATCGCCCGATTTTAAAATTCAGGCAAAACAGGTTTCCGGCAATTGCTAATAAATCTCAATTGTCAGTTTTTTGGCACAAATGCCGATCGCACTCAACCCGAATATTGTATTGTAGGTAGTCTCCAAGCCAGGGAGACCCCATGGCGAGCTATTTGTCAAGTTCGGCAGCTTATACTTTAGCCATATCGAGACTCCAAAGCTTCACCAACGAACTTTTTCCCAGCCGATCTTAAAGTTGTGCGATCGCAACTAAAACTCATGCTCCACACATTCGCTTAATGTTCCTTAAAAATTTGCACAAAAGTACCGTCGGGCAACCAACTTGATATTTAAATTCTGTCGCTGGAAAATCAGAGACGGAGAATCAAGAGGAAGCAGAAGGAAATAATTGTATTTTACCCGACTTTTCTCCAACCTCCACTTCACTTTGAGGAAGTTTGTTTGGTTGCGATAATCTTTCGATCATTATTACTTCTCCTCCCCCTTGATTTTAGGCAATTCTCATTAGAAACTCTAAGATGTTGATTTGAGGAACCTCCGGGGGTGGGGTTTGGTTGGGCGATCGCACTGAGCTAAATTGGAATGACATTTGAGGAAAGTAAGCGACGGTTTCCATGTGCGGTTTCCCGAACGAGAGGTGGTAATTGTATACACGGCGGGACGATCGTACTTTCAGTACAATGTCAGTATTTCAACCTGTACACCTGTTGAGTCTGAGTCTCTGAGAGTGTAAAAGTCGCTCTCATCCTTTCGTTGTCGGGATTGGAGGTTTTTCAAGGGTGGGGCGGTGCGATGGCCAGAAGCAGACAGTTAACTAAACGGCACAAGGAGACAGGGACAGATGGGATAAGCCCAGAAGCGAGAGAGTGAGAGAGTTTTCATCATCATACCTTCATAAAATCACGACAACAGCACCAAGATCACCCAAAAGAATGATTGATTCAAAAAAAGTTGCGTGTTATATTTCAATATAATTCTATACAAAAATACTTTTACCTAAAAGGAGAACAAAAAATGGACACACCTACAGATCGCGAACAAGAACCTGTCGGGACAAGAGAACTCGAATCAATACCTGTATCTGAAAAAGTTTCTGCCCAAAAAGTTACTGAGGTTAATTTTGAAACGACTCCTTTAGAAACCCCCGCTTATACTCAGCAAAAAGTTAGCGTCGAGGAGGTGAAAATTAACGGCGACGATTTGGTTGCTAAAGTTAAAGAACTGATTCACGAAGGAAATATCCGCCGCATCATTATTAAAAATGAAGAGGGACGGATCTTAGTAGAAGTTCCTTTGACAGTGGGAGTAGTCGGTGGAGTAATCGGTGCGGCATTGTTTCCAGTCATTGCAGCAGTAGGAGCGATAGGTGCATTAGTCGCTCACATGACCATCATCATTGAAAGAACAGAATAAAAAAAATTTAGTTGTTAGTAAGGCTCCTGTCCGGTGAATATCCCGTAATCAAGCTTGTTGGTAGTGAGTACGACTATCCTCTGTTGATTGATGAGAAAAAACTTGTCTTTATTACTAAAAACTTAATTATGGCTATCTAACCGGACTTAAACACATTTCAAGCACAAACGGGCTTTATAAATATAGCACTCCTAAATGAGTCGTAATTTTTTTACGACTCATTTAGGAGTGCTATATGCTTGCACACTAAGCAGTATAAATAACTCATTTAGCCGATATTCTTTGTTGAAGTACGGCTAATCCTATCCCTTTGGGGCGTTGCTGAATCACTCTGAGGGTAGAGCCTGGTTAATACCTTAACGAGTTACATTGGATACAAATGAAGGAAAAACCAAAAGTTCTCTAAACTCCCTAAGCTAAAAGCTGTTAAGCATTTAAACTCATGAGCCAAACACCCAACGCTTACACCTGAATTTTGACAGTAAATCAAAATAAGTGATTTAAATGCTCAACAGCTTAGCTCAAGTTTTCAAAGCAGAGCATCTCCTACAGACAAATATTTTTTGAATAGTTGTGCCCAAGATAATTATGAAACCTAACGAAGAAAATAGCTCTAGCCGTGAAATTCATCAAGAAGTTCACACCGATGCAACTAACGGTCACGTCAGTACAACGCGAACCACTACAAATGTTCCGAGTACAACGGGTAAGGCTTCTAAAGAAGCAGCTCATCACCAAGGTTATGTACAGGGTGAAATGGCCGAAAACCACCGCCAAGTTGGAGTCCAAGAAGTCCGCGATAACGAGAATGCTGGTCGCGGGTTACTGTTAGGGCTTCTTCTGGCTTCTTTGGTAGGCTTAGTTCTCGGCAGTGTATATTACTTCAATCGGGGTGAGGAGGCTCCTACTCCTACCGCTGCTCCTGTGATTGTTGTACCGAAAGCGAATCAGCCTTCAGCAACACCAGCTCCGACTCGGACTATAGAGAGAGAAAAAACGATCATTCAAAAGATTGTTCCGGTTCCGGTTCAACCATCTCCAGTTCAAAAGGCTACGCCGACTCCTCAACCAAGTCCCGCTCAACAGGCAACTCCGACTTCTCAACCAAGTCCGGCTCCCAATATCAATATTACAATTCCAAATTCACAGCAGCAAGATGCACCCGCTCAACAAGCAGCGCCGTCTCCATCTTCGCCGTCAAATAATACCAATACTACGGTTCCGAATTCGCAGACGGAGCCAGATTCCACTCGACCAACTCCAGCACCTGAGAGTTCAGCTACTCCATCTCCAACTCAAGATGATGGTGCTTCTGGAGCAGGTACCAGCGGTCAAACTAATACCGAAAGCCAGAGCGATTCTAATCCTAGAGATACGGCGGTACCTGATAGCAACTCCGGCGCAGAGGGTACGGCTGGTTCACCGCAATAGAAGTTGGATGTCGAATTAGTCCGCCTGGGGTTCAAACCCCAGACTCATAGCTAAAGTCCTTTAAAGCTGATATCTGGCACCATTGTCAGCAACAGGCTTTCCGGCCTGTTCCACAAAATATAAATTTTATTGTGGAACAGGCCGGAAAGCCTGTTCACAAAAGGCTGAGTGAGAATGGTGCAACATCTGAGTTAAAGAGGACTTTTTTTATAGTTTAAACTGAAATCTTGCACCATTATCAATCAGCCTGCTATAGGCGGAATCTCCTGCCCAACCCCTACTCCCCACAAGAAAACTCATTCTTTGTGAAACAGGCCCGAAAGCTTGTTAAGCGAGAATGGTGCAACATCTCAGACTAACCGGACATTGTGGCTGAACTCAAGAAACCTGGTTTCTGCAATGGAAAACGTTTTAAGATTGTGCCAACCTATCCTAAGAAACAGTTTGGTGAACTAATTTAACTTTCCCTAAAGCCGTCTTCCTGCTGTCAAAGAGTTTCATCACGCCGGAGGAGATGGTCTCGATGACATCGGGAGCGCAGTAAGAGAGAAACTCTTCCGAGGAAGTAGGATCTGCAAAAAACTCTTGAGCTTTCTTCAAAAAGTTTTCAGTTTCAGCAAAGCCGATAGATTTGATAATAAACGTAGAAACCGGGGAGTTTTTAATATCATAGCGCGATTCTTGATTGCGTCCTATTTCTAGCAGGTCTAACACTTCTCTTTGTAACTGACTTTCTAATGGGTAGGCGCTCTGTCTGTTGGGCAAGTAATCCTCCAAAACAGAAGTTTTAAATCCTGGTGTGCGTAATTCTCCCATCATAGTTGAAAGCGGAATATCGCGGCCCAAACGGTAGGAAAGAGCTTCTAAAATGGCGATAGTAATTAGCTTTACCCCCAGATAAAGTTTAGCAACTTCGATATTTTTGCGAGTTCGGGCAATCAGGTTAGCGTAGGTTTCATCGTCCGGCTCTTGCATAAATTGCTGGAAAACCAGTTCGGGTTTGAGGAAGTTCAAAAATCCTTCCATTTTTTGCAGAGACCTGCGATATCCGGCAACAGTATAGGAATTAACATTGGTCAATTCGTGGTTGGTTTCTGGCATCAAGTTCCAGGTATTGTCTAAGAAATTAGAGGAATTTCTAGAGGCAAAATTCTCGACATCCCGATTTGCTAACCTGACAGAACGCTTGACAATTTCTACGGTTTGAGCATCGCTCCATCCCAAGTTAAAATCACGGTTTGCACTTACCAAACGCTGGTGCAAAAGTTCGATCGCGCTCAAACCGCTGGGCGAAACGGGACGAAAAGGGATAGTAGCTTCGATGCAAGCTGTTATCTCAGCGATCGCACTAGCTGGCAAAAAAGGCTCCAAAGATTTGGCAGCAATAACGGCACTCAAAAATTCGTTTTGGCCGCCAAATGGAGAGAGAGTCTTGCCGGAAATAAACCCAAATACTGAGGCCACTAGCTGATACATGGCATCGTCGGGCAGTTCGGTTTCATCTCTAATAACTAGCTGATAGATGGCATCGTCGGGCCGTTCGGTTTCATCTCTAATAACTAACTGCGATCGCACCTCTTTGACAAAAGGACAAAGGGCGCTGCTAATATTGAAACTAACGCCCTGATCGACTTGCACGTACACGAGGTCGTGAAACAGCGCAGCCAGCACCTCGATCGGATCGACTGACCCCCCGACCTCAAAAATGTGTTCCGACGTGTGAAAGTAGCGCCAAGGCCCTCTCATCGTTTGAATGATTAGCTCAGCTATCTGCTCCAGCTTTGGAATATCTACTCGACCTCCCAATTGCTCGATCGAGCTTACCAAGCAATCCAAGCACCGTTTTTGTTCTGCCAAAAGCTCCATTTACACACCTCCAGTGCATTCCCTGATTGTCTTGCGCTTGATTGAATGGTATCAAAACGCGCTGCGATCGTGCCATAATTCGTCACTCAAAAATTTCAAATTTTATGGTGAAACAGGGAGAGGGGGCGAGGGAAAGAGAAAGAGGGAGAAAGAGCGAGGGAGAGGGAGGGAGAGGGAGAGCGGGAAATTAAATATTAAAAATTCGGCAGTTGTGGAGATTCGGGCAACTTGGGCGATCGGTATCATAAATTACAGTAAAAATGATAAAAAGTGGGTAAAAACTTGATGAATTTTTGAGGAAATTATGAGGGATTTTTGACAAAAGCTGTGGGTGGGTGTCCTTGACACCAGCATCAAACTGCGGTGGTATAAACACTGCGTCCTGCCTCAGAATAAGATTCCTAGACTTGCTGATAAACTTCTTGATATTCGCGCTGATACACTTGAGTTGATTAGCTTTTGGGCAGTTGGCCTAAAGTTTCCTCGATCGCCACTTTAACTGCTGCCTTGGTTTGCTGTCACCTCTCCCACTATAACAGTAACAGAACTTACACAACTGTCACCATTGCTCCTGGCACCATGCCGTACAAAATCCGACAATCAACAGGGGAACATCGGGGGCATTTCAGTGGCTCAATTAAATAATTGGACAACATCAATCGAGCTGAAATACCCCCTTAATCCCTTAGTCCCCCTCTGCTGGGACTTCGTATGTTTAGAAGCCATTTAAATCGCCGAATCAACTGTTAAATACCCAACTTTTTTCAGAAGTCGGCGATCGGGGGATTGTGTCTTTTGAGCCGTTGCTGACAAGCGAATTTCAAAGGTGGTACCCGCCACGTGATTTATCCGTGGAATCAATCCCAAATCGAAAATCGAAAATCCTCAAGAAAGAGCATTTATCCGTGGGGTCGCCTCTAAAATCTAAAATCTAAAATCGATTGACTTACTGCATCCGATCGATCGTCCGATACTGCACCGCCTCCGCCACATGATTCGTTTTCAAGCTTTCATCCCCCGACAAATCAGCAATAGTTCTAGCAACCTTCAAAATGCGATCGCTCGCCCTCGCCGAAAGCCCCAACTTCCGAATCGCCATCTCCAATAAATTCCGAGAAGCATCATCCAACTGACACCATCTGTTAATGTGACTGCTTTGCATCTCCGCATTGCAGCGCAAACTAGATTCCGACTGAAAACGGCGAGTTGCGAGCTCTCGCGCCCGCTGTACTCTCACCCGCACCGGTTCCGACTCCTCCCCCGTCGGCTGTCGCGTAATTTCTTCGGGTTTCAAACGATTTACGGCCACTTGCAAATCAATCCGATCCATCAAAGGCCCCGAAAGTTTTGCCCAATATTGCTCCCTCTTTTGCGGCGAACAAGTACACTGTTGGATCGAATCGCCGTAATAACCGCAAGCGCAAGGATTCGTACTTGCCACTAATGTAAATTGAGCCGGAAACATCACCGATTGTCTAGTTCGAGAAATCGTCACATAACCATCTTCCAGCGGTTGTCGCAAAAACTCCAAAACATCTCTTTTAAACTCAGTTAATTCATCCAAAAAAAGAATGCCGCGATGTGCTAAAGAAATTTCACCCGGACGCGGAAAACTGCCGCCACCTACCAAAGAAGGGCCAGATGCTGAATGGTGAGGACTGCGAAAAGGTCGATCGCCCACCAAGCTTCCCTTATCCTTCAATAACCCGGCCACCGAATGAATTTGAGTCACATCCAAAGCTTCATCAAAAGTCAGCGGCGGCAAAATACCAGGCAAACGCCTCGCCAACATCGTCTTACCGCTTCCTGGGGGCCCCACAAAAATTAAATTGTGTCCCCCCGCCGCCGCAATTTCCAAAGCCCGCCGCGCGTGAATTTGCCCCTTTACATCCTTTAAATCTAAACCCGGAAACCGCGTTTTTGCTAACTCTTCTCGACCGTTTACTTCTACAGGCGAATAAACTTCAGGATTGTTCAAAAAATCAGTAACTGCAAAAATATTCTCAAAACCATAAACAGATATTCCGTGCACCAAAGCCGCTTCCTGCGCGTTACCAGCCGGTACAACTAATCCTGAAATACCCATTTTTTGAGCAGCAGCGGCGATCGGCAAAACCCCAGCCACAGGCCGCAAACTCCCATCTAAAGAAAGTTCCCCTAAAAACAAATAATCGCCCAACAGTTCACCGCTGACTTGTTCCGATGCTGCTAAAATGCCAATGGCGATCGGCAAATCAAAACTCGGCCCTTCCTTCCGCAAATCTGCCGGTGTCAAATTAATCACAATACTCCGCATCGGAAAAGCATATCCCGAATTTTTTAGCGTAGCCTTAACCCTTTCTTTAGCTTCTTGCACCGCAGAATCGGGCAATCCCACAACCACAATTTTCGGTAGCCCCCCTGACACATCAGCCTCAACACCCACCTTTACCGCGTCAATTCCAACGATCGATGCACTCCAAACCCTAGCAAGCATTTTTCTTTATCCTTAATTTGCCTGTCCTTGATTCATCATCTATTATGATTAACAATGACTAATGAATATCGGGAGAGGCAAGAAAAACTTTTCCTTGCCTCTTCTTTTTCTCCTCTTCCCTCTCTCCTGCTGAGTCTTCCCTCTTCCCACTTCCCCTTCCCACTTCCGCCTTCTGTCCTCTTCCGTCAAACTCCATCCGTTAAATCCGTTACATCCGTTACACAATCCGTTGCCGAACTTCGTTAATACCCATGACAACTCAAGAAACGCTTTTCAGCAAAATCATCCGCAAAGAGATTCCCGCAGACATCGTTTATGAAGACGACTTGGCCCTCGCCTTCAGAGATATCCATCCGCAAGCACCCGTCCACATCCTCGTCATTCCCAAACAGCCTATTGCCAAATTAGCCGATGCCGAGTCGGAAGATCATGCTCTCATGGGACACCTGCTGCTGACTGTCAAGCGGGTAGCAGAACAACTCGGACTTAGCAACGGCTATCGCGTCGTCATTAATAGCGGGAGCGACGGCGGCCAAACTGTAGACCACATGCACCTTCACATTCTCGGCGGTCGGCAGATGAAGTGGCCCCCAGGCTAAAGGCTAATTTTTACCCCGAACTTGCGGACTCATCCTCAGAAACCCGGTTGATTTCTATTGCCAAGCGCCTCAGAAACCGGGTTTCTTTTTTTGTCAATACACCCCGTTGATTGGAGATTATTGAGAATGCAGCCCGCACTAGAAACCCGGTTGTCAGTATTCTCCCGATAAAAATTTCCGCTCGCAGAATCCACCGGCTATATGTGAATAAATATTAAAAATCCTCTCCCCCAGACGAAATTAAGAGATATTTAAAATGAAAGAAAATCGACCTGAACTAAAGTAATTTGCTCAAACTGCTGAACCCATCTACAGCTAATAGATGCAGTTCTTCAGGTCGCTATATTTAACCTATTATGTGAGTAATATTGCTTTGTAAAAAACTACAAATATTTACCAGTAATCCAGTTTTTGTAAAAGTTTGTAAAATCTTTAAATTGTCAGCAGAAATCCCTTGGCAAACTTTAGTGAATGGTGTTACTAATATAAGCGTGGGGCATCCCCACAACGAACTTTGAAAATTCAATTAAGCCATCATAAACCAAATGACAACAACCGTACAGCGTCGCGAAAGCGGCAACGTTTGGGAACGCTTTTGTGAATGGGTCACAAGCACTGAAAACCGGATTTACATCGGTTGGTTCGGCGTCTTGATGATTCCTACCTTGCTGAGTGCCACCATCTGCTACATCATCGCCTTCATCGCTGCTCCTCCAGTGGACATCGACGGCATCCGCGAACCAGTTGCAGGTTCCTTGATGTACGGCAACAACATCATTACTGGTGCTGTTGTTCCTTCATCGAATGCGATCGGGCTTCACTTCTATCCCATCTGGGAAGCAGCTTCCCTCGATGAATGGTTGTACAACGGCGGCCCCTACCAATTGGTAGTATTTCACTTCCTGATTGGCATTTTCTGCTACATGGGTCGTGAATGGGAACTGTCTTACCGCTTAGGTATGCGTCCTTGGATCTGCGTCGCTTACTCTGCACCAGTTGCAGCAGCCACCGCAGTATTCTTGATCTACCCAATTGGACAAGGTTCGTTCTCTGACGGTATGCCCTTGGGTATCTCCGGCACATTCAACTTCATGATCGTGTTCCAAGCCGAGCACAACATCCTGATGCACCCCTTCCATATGTTGGGAGTTGCTGGTGTCTTCGGCGGTGCTCTGTTCTCCGCCATGCACGGTTCCTTGGTAACATCTTCTTTGGTTCGCGAAACAACCGAAACTGAATCTTTGAACTACGGTTACAAATTCGGTCAAGAAGAAGAAACCTACAACATCGTTGCAGCCCACGGCTACTTCGGTCGGTTAATCTTCCAATACGCGAGCTTTAACAACAGCCGTTCTTTGCACTTCTTGTTAGGTGCATGGCCAGTTGTCGGTATCTGGTTTACCTCTTTGGGTATCTCCACGATGGCGTTTAACTTGAACGGTTTCAACTTCAACCAATCGGTTATCGACTCGCAAGGTCGCGTCATCAACACTTGGGCTGATGTCATCAACCGCGCTAACTTGGGTATGGAAGTAATGCACGAGCGCAACGCTCACAACTTCCCCCTCGACTTGGCCGCCGGTGAAGTCACCCCAGTAGCAATGGTTGCTCCTTCCATCAACGGCTAAATTTAGCTTTTGATTAACAAAAAGCGCTCCTAGAAATAGGGGCGCTTCTTGTTTTGGCAACTAGAATTTGAGAGATTTCCTTCTCTTAAATTCGTTAGATCCGTTAAATCCCATACACTGCGCCTTGGCGAACTTCCCGAGCGATCTGATATATTGATTAAGAATTATTATTTTTGGCAATCATCAAAGTGGCGATATTTAACAGGCACAAAGTTGAAAAACTCGTGGTTCATAAATCCAAAACATTAGCCTGGGCGATCGCATTTTTTAGCGGCATTTTGATGGCATTGACAACCGCACCAGTAAATGCTTGGCTATTGGCTTGGGTAGCATTAGCTCCCCTGTGGGTTTTGGTTGTCACTTATCAAAAGCCAAAAATAGAAGAACAAAAACAAAAATTTCTCTTTCTTCCTTCTTTCCTCAACATCCATCCGTTACATCCGTTACAGAATCCGTTGCCGAACTTCCTTCTTCCTTCACTCTGGGGAATTGGCTATCACGGATTAGCTTTATCTTGGATTATGGGAATTCACCCGATGACTTGGTTGGGAGTTCCTTGGTGGCCGAGTTTGGCGATCGCACTTTTTTGCTGGGCATTCATCACCCTCTGGGGAGCAGCATTAGTCGCCGTTTGGGCGTGGCTATTTGTAATTCTCAACTCCCTAACTTTACCCGGAAAAAATCCAAATCTTATTCTTAACTCCCCCCCTTTACAAGGGGGGGCTGGGGGGGGTAGCTCCGATCTTATTATTCTTAACTCCCCCCCTTTACAAGGGGGGGCTGGGGGGGGTAGCTCTAAATTTTCAGCATTAACTCGCGTTTTAATTGGGACAGCTTTGTGGTGTGCCTTAGAAAGTATTTGGAGTACAGGTTCGCTGTGGTGGACATCACTATCTTACACGCAAAGCCCCCACAATTTAGCAATATTGCACCTCGACCAACTCTCCGGACCCAGCGCAGTAACAGCCGCTATTGTAGCAGTAAATGGCTTAATTGCCGAAGCTTTTATAGAAGGAAGAAGGAAGAAGGAAGAAGGAAGAAGGAAGAATTGGATTGCTTATATTTTGCCTGTAAGTTTGTGCTTAATTTTGCATATTGCAGGCTGGACTTTGTACAACCGCCCTTTGAATCAAGAAGCTGAAACCGCTTTAAAAATTGGCATTATTCAAGGCAACATTCCTAACGAGATTAAGTTTGATTCAGGGGGTTGGCAGCGCGCTTTGGAAGGTTACACCACTGGATACAAACAGTTAGCAGACAGAAAAGTCGATGCTGTGTTAATTCCAGAGACAGCTTTGCCTTTTATCTGGACAAACGAGTATCAGCGTTCTACCCTTTCTTTTTACCAAGCTATTCTCGAACGCGGTGTGGTGGCTTGGGTTGGAGGATTCGGACAGCAAGAGAATAGTATCACTAACAGCTTATTGGCGATCGATCGCACTGGAGAAATTGTCGGTCGCTACGATAAACTAAAGCTCGTACCTTTAGGCGAATATATCCCTTTTTACGAAATCTTAGGCGGGATTATTAATCGTCTTTCTCCCTTAGATGCTCATTTAGTACCCGGTAATTCTAAACAATTGTTTGATACGCCGTTTGGCCGCGCCATTGTCGGAATTTGTTACGATTCAGCCTTTGCTGAAAATTTCCGATATCAGGCGGCGATGGGAGGCGAATTTATGATTACCGCTTCCAACAATGCCCATTACAAACCGCCGATGTTAGCTCAACATCACGCTTTAGATGTGATGCGGGCAATTGAGACGGATAGATGGGCAGTTATCGCAACTAATACAGGTTACTCTGCTTTTGTTAATCCTCACGGTGAGACAATTTGGAAGTCGGGAATTAATACTTATGAAGTCCGAGATGTTACTATTTATCGGCGGCGAACTCGGACTTTTTACGTGCGGTGGGGAGATTGGCTGACGCCTGTATTGTTAGTATGGGCTGGGTTAATGCTGTTTATTGTTAAAAAAAATTAATCCGAAGCTTTTAGATTTTAGATTTTATGTACCAATCTAAAATCTAAAATCTAAAATCTAAAATCGAATGACTCTACTTATCTTTCACGTGTTCGTGAACGCTAGGAGATAAAGAAATTAAATCGTCGATATTGCGCTGCATGGCAGCACAAATATTGTCCAAAGGCAAATCATTGGCATCGTGTCCAAAGGGATTTTCTATTTCTATGCCGATTTCTTCAATCCCGAACAAAGTAAAACTAATTAAAGCTACAACAGGGCCGGTTCCCCAACTCACATCGTTTACCATTTGAAAGGGCAGTGCCAAACAGTAAAGCAACAATAGTTGTTTTAGGTGAATCGCGTAAGCCAAAGGGATAGGGGTCTTCAAAATTCGCTCGCAGCCACCTAATACATCTATCATAGAGTTGATTAACTCCTTCATACCAGTTAACTGATAGACATCAACGCAATTGCCCTCGTACTGTTCGTGCAAGTAATCCTCAATCCAAAAGGCAATCTCTAGGGGCGGATTGTTCATCGACTTGAGCTTTTGGTACTGCGATGGGGACATCAAATGCTCCAATTCTGAATTTACTAATTCTTGGCGCAAGTGCAGTTTCAGGGCTACTGCAAAGGCCGGTAAGAGGCGCAGGACTGACTTTTTGATTACGATATCCTGCGGGTCTTTTTCCTCGATTGCTACCCAGATTTGGCGCGCCAAATTGCGGACGTTGTTGACTAACGTTCCCCACATTTTTCGACCTTCCCAAAATCTTTCGTAGGCTGTATTTGTCCTAAAAACTAACAGTAGACCCAGGACAATACTGGGTACAATACTCGACAAAATTGGTAAGGAAACCGGCCACTTTAAAAAGTGCAGCAGGGAAATCAGAACTCCAAAGCCCCCACACAGCAAAACGCGGGGCAAAATTGAGGGAATGACAGACCCCCGAACCTGTAATGCAATTTTAAACCAAGGTGGTCGATCGACACTCATGCAAGTCTCCTCATTAAATTAAATTAGCCCCGTCCTAGCACGGGCGGCACAACTGCCTGCTACACTTATTTCTTCGGCCCCACCAGTCGATTTGAGATTCGAGATTTTAGATTGACTCCACAGATAAATCTGAGGTGTTTGAACTTTGGTCTAAAATTTTTTGGTCTCCACGACTGCTGTCAGGGGCTTGTATCCCTATTTGGGCGCGGTGAGAGCTTCCGAAAAAAGCTTTCCTACAAACAACCTTTGGATTTTACCCAAAAAACTCATCAATCTAAAATCTAAAATCTAAAATTGATGGACGGATGCACTTAATTAGGTAAGATTAACTATGTATATTTAAACCTCAGCTTCCGTGCAAGAGCGACCGACATCTGTGCCCCCTCATTTTCACCGATTGCCAAACCAACGGTGGCAAATTTATTCCCCTCAAACGCAGCAAGCCGAACAGTTTGCCACTGAAATCGGTTTGTCGCCCTTGCTGGCACAGGTACTGATTAACCGGGGAATCGATTCGCTTAAAGAAGTGCAAGGGTTTATCGAACCGGAATCTCTGGTTTTGGCCCCACCAAAAGATGAGTTTCCCGATTTGGCTGCGAGTGTCAAACTTTTGCGGGAGGCGATTTCGGGAGGGCAAAAAATTGCCATTTGCGGCGACTACGATGCTGACGGGATGACGAGCACGGCTTTGTTGCTGCGAGCTCTGAGGGCTCTGGGCGCGAATGTGGATTATGCTATTCCCAGCCGGATGCGAGAAGGTTATGGGATTAACGATCGCATTGTAGAAGAATTTCACTCGGAAGGTGTCGCTCTCATTCTCACCGTTGACAACGGAATTGCAGCCTACGGCCCGGTTGCTAGAGCACGAGAACTCGGTGTCAAAGTTATTATTACAGACCACCACGATTTGCCGCCAAAACTGCCGCCTGCTGATGCTATTCTCAACCCGAAATTAATCGCAGAATCTTCACCTTATCGCGGTTTGGCTGGCGTAGGTGTTGCTTATGTTTTGGCTATTACTTTGGCTCAGGATATGAAAAAAGTTGGGGGGTTGGTGAATCCCTTGCTGGAGTTATTTACGTTGGGAACTATTGCGGATTTAGCGCCTTTGACTGGCGTTAATCGGCGCTGGGTGAAGCGGGGTTTGCGGCTGTTGCCTCACTCGCAATTGGCGGGTATTCAGGCTTTGATTCAGGTGGCTGGAGTGCAGCCGGGAAGTGCGGAAAGTTTACCTCTTCTGAATTCAAAAAGCCAAGCTAGCAATACGTTAAAGCCTGAAGATATTGGTTTTAGGCTTGGCCCCCGGATTAATGCTGTGGGGCGGCTGGCTGACCCTCAAATTGTGATAGAGTTGCTGACTACGGACGATCGCGAATTGGCTCTCAAAAACGCGATGCAGTGCGAACAAATCAATCAACGCCGGCAGGAGTTGTGCCAGGAAATTGAGCAGGAAGCCATCGCTTGGTGCGAGGAAAGTGATCTCGATTTGCAGCAAGAACGAGTTTTAGTTGTCGTGCAACCCGGTTGGCATCACGGGGTGATCGGGATTGTGGCTTCTCGGTTAGTGGAACGCTACGGCGTACCTGTGTTTATTGGCACTTTTGAGGATGAGGCTGGCGAAAACGAGGCTGTAGGGGCGGTTGCCCATAAAATTATCAGGGGTTCGGCGAGGGGAATTCCTGAGTTTAATGTATTTGACGGGCTGAATTTTTGCGCGGATTTATTAACTAAATTTGGCGGACACAAAGCGGCGGGCGGTTTTTCGATGCCGGCTGATAATCTCGAAGAATTCCGCAATCAACTGTCAATTTTTGCCAATCAATGTTTGCAGCCGGAACACCTAAAACCGCTGGTTTCAGTTGACGTGCAGGCAGATTTGGCAGAGATTAATCTTGACCTTTACCGACAAATTGATGCTCTGGAACCTTGCGGGATTGAAAATAAGGCTCCTGTATTTTGGACGCCTAATGTTTGCATAACTGAACAGAAAATTGTTGGTAAAGGAGGTCATGTTAAACTAACTGCAACTCAAGATGGAAATGTATCGGCTAGTGTGAAGGCGATTGCTTGGCGTTGGGGCGAATATTTTCCTTTGCCTCGGCGGGTTGATATTGCTTACCGATTGCGGGAAAATAGTTTTAATGGCAAGATATCGGTTGAATTAGAATTGTTGGGCGTTCGGCTACCGGCAAATGCTGCTACTTCCAGGCCACCGAAGTTCGGAAAAGTGGAGTTTGATTATTGCGATCGCACTTATTCTTGCAGTCTGTCTCCCGCCGGTTCGATCGAGGAATTGAGAATTCGCAACTCTCAAGGGCAAGTTTTGGCTGTTGCACCCGGACAAAACATCGGTTTGTTAGGTAACTCCCGCAAAGATGCTAGAGAAGTCGATGTATCTCTACCTTTTTTTGAGAATTTGATTCAAACTGCTAAACACGCCCTCGGTATTTGATAACAAAGCTCGTGCTGCTGGGAAAATTGGCGATCGAGCGTTGTGAATTTTGAATAATTTAAAACTCAAAACTCCCAACTCTTGATCGCCCCGGAGCGTGCTATAATTACAGATCGCCGCCTTTAGCAGCCAAGAGAAAAATCACGATCGGGCCAGAAAGCACGACGGCTGCGAGTAAAGCTACCTGAACAATGAGTTGGTAGTCTACACCAGCCATACCACTGAAAAGATCGGTTATAAAGTCCATTTGTCCTCCTGACTGTAGTGATTAAGTCTAGATTGTTGAATTAGAAAATCCGCTTCTGATTTTACCGGGCGATCGACCATATTTTTTAAGGAACTTTACAAAATTCAACAAAATGTAAACTACGATCGACCTCTCAGTCACAGGAAACCAGGGACTTGATGCCCCTTCCCGGAAACTCCCCCCAATCTCAAATCTCAAATCTCAAATCGAACCCCCTTTCGGGATATCCGTCTCCGGCGGGCGCTGGCAATTGATATACTTTAAGAGCCCCAATTTCCTAAAGTTTGGCATTTTCCACATAATGCTCCGAATCTAAAATCTAAAATCTAAAATCTAAAATCTAAAATCAAACTATGGCTACTTGGCGTTGCGTAAAGCAGTGCGGTGCTTGTTGTTACCTCGACCCAACAGAGCGCCCAGACTTAGACGAGTATTTATCTGAAGACGAATTAGCGGTCTATTTGAGCTTAGTCGGAGATGACGGTTGGTGTATAAATTTTGACAAAACTACCAGAGAATGCGGGATTTACGCCGATCGACCGCGCTTTTGTCGGGTAGACTCAGAGGTGTTTCAGGAAATGTACGGCGTTGAGCCGACTGAATTGAACGATTTCGCGATCGAGTGCTGCTTGGAACACATTGAAGATCTTTATGGCGATCGATCTTTGGAAATGATCCGCTTTAACTCTGAAGTCGGAATCCTCGCCTTACCTGACGGTGTTGCATAATTGCGGGATGATTTTGATTGTTTTGGGGGATGGGCCCCTGATCGCGAAGGCGTGTATTTTCACAGCAGGCGGGACACCCCACAACCATCCTCCTCAAATTGTGCAACGCCTACCTGACAACTAACAATCTCCCGGTTTCTCACCGGGAGAGTGTCAAAATAAACAAATCAAGGAAATATCGCGCAGTTGAGTTGAGCTATGAGTAATCGAGAGGGTTTTACAGGGGGATTTATTGCCGGAGCTGCCGTTGGCGGCTTGGTGGGTGCAGTTTTGGGCGCGGTGCTGTCGCGGCGCGCTGCTGAAGCTTTGCTGAGTGAACCTTCAGACGCAAAAACCAGAAAAATCCGCCAGAGGAAAGCCAGCCAACTCGAAGCCGACGGGATGGAGGTAGCAAGGCTGAGTTTAGAAGATAAAATTGCCCAGCTAAATCAGGCAATAGATGACGTGCGGCTGCAACTCGGAGACGTAAACGGCAACACGCCGGCTCCGGGCAGCGAGGGATCGATCGCTCAAGACTCCTAACTCCATTTAAGATTTTAGATTAGTCGGGCACATCAATGCGGGCTACTCACATCTTTCACCATTCTCGCTTCACAGACCTTTCGAGTCTGTGAAGCAAACAGTGATTTTTATTGTGGGCAGTTGCTCTTCTAGCCCGCCCGCAAACAGCGTGATGCTCCCCCTCTCCCCCACCTATGCTAAACTTTAAGTTAAAGTGTCTGTAAACTTTACTCAAACTTCAACGAGAATATATGAGTTATTCCATAGGCCTTTTGGCAACCACGCTGTCCACATTTCTGCAAATCTATGTAGCCCTAATGATTTGTCGCGTGCTATTAAGCTGGTTCCCGAATATCAATTGGTACGACCCCCCCTTTTCAATTTTGAGTCAGTTAACAGACCCTTACCTGAATCTATTCCGATCGATTATCCCCCCCTTGGGAGGGATTGACTTTTCGCCACTGATTGCGTTTTTTGTACTTCAGTTCGGCTCGGAATTCTTGATCGGTCTTTTGACCAGCTTGCAAACATCCTTGTAGTTTGAAAAGCTTAAGTTTTTAAGCATCGAGCGTAAATTGTTTGGCAGACCTAGCAGCCGGCAACTAAATTTTAGATTTGAGATTTTTAGATGGACTCCCCGGTTGAAAAGCTGGGGAGTTCATCGTACATCAGAAATGAGAAATTGCCAGCCACTCAACAATCTCAAATCGAAAATCTCAAATCTAAAACAGCATCCCACTTTCACGGGCAGCCCACCCTAAATCTCAAAGAGTTTCCTTAACGGCGAACCACGCCAGTAAAACCTGTAGCTTTAAATTGCTTGAGCTTCAAAGGTGTTCTCTGATTGGAGGCAACCGAAATTCTGAGCTGAAAATCGCTAACTCCGGGAGGAACTTCTTCTATAGAACCCAACCGAGTCCGGTTTTGCATCACCGGATTGTCGTCAGCATCATAAATGCGGCCGAAAATATCAGCATTGACAACTGGTTTGCCCGTGCTATTTTCAGCTTTCCCAGTAATCAAAAAGCAGGTAGCTTCCATAGAACTGCCACTGGTGACTGTTCCTTCTCCCATTTCGGCAGGACATTCGCGATAAGAAAGGTCGGAAAGTTTAATCTGCGTCAGAGCCCAAGCAGGTGGAGTGAATACCAAACTAAAAATTCCGATTAGGCAAGTAGCAAAAAAAAGGCTGATAGCTCGAAATTTCATAAATTGCGGGGCAAGTATATTTTAATTTTCAGCTTAGCGCGAATTCAGCCTCAAATTTCTACTTATAGGAATTCTGAAAACTACAGCTAGTTTTTGAAGAAATGGCATTAATCCAGACCTAAATGCTGACGTAAGGCTTGGCGCATCACATCGACTGGGACGGATTCTTTATCCAGCCAAATTTTTAAGGCGGCTGCTCCTTGTTGAACTAGCATTTCGAGTCCGTCAATAGCTCGCGCTCCCCGAATCTTCGCATCTTTGAGAAATTGCGTAGGATTAGGGGTGTAAATTAAATCATAGACGATCGCACCTGCTGAAATTTGATCGATCACATCAGGCGCAACCGGCGACTTTTCCCCCTGCGGATACATCCCCACAGGCGTCGTGTTCACCAGCAAATCTGCCTGCGAGATTAACCTTGACAAATTATCCCAAGTATGAACCGGCAAATTCTGCATGGGCATCGGAGAATTGACCCAACTCTGCTGAAATTCCGCTAAATTTTGTTCGTTGCGGCCGACAACGTGAATCTCTGCACATCCCAATTGAGCGCATCCAGCCACAACAGCTCTCGCGGCCCCGCCATTCCCCAAAATTACCGCTACTTTCTGACTCCAATCGGAACCCCCCCTAGCCCCCCCTTGGTAAGGGGGGGGACCGGATTTAACAGCCATATTGCCGCTTTCTAAGCCAGAGGTAGCGTCTTTAGCCCCCCCTTGGTAAGGGGGGGTTGGGGGGGTTTGCAGGGGCGCGAGAAAGCCTTCAACGTCAGTATTTGTGCCACACCAACCTTTGTCAGTTAGGTATACGGTATTGACTGCGCCGATCGCTCGGGCGATCGGGGAAACTTCCGACAGCAGTGGTAAGATTGCTTGTTTGTGCGGAATCGTGATGCTAAATCCCCGAACGCCGATCGCCGCAAATCCTGCAAGAGCAGCTTTTAAATCCCCTGGTTTTACCGGAAACGGCAAGTAAACAAAATCGACTCCCAATTGGGAAATAGCAGCATTGTGCATCGCCGGCGACAGAGAATGTTCGACGGGATGACCAATTACTCCTAACAGTTTAGTAGTGCCTTTAATCATTTTTGTTAGTTGATAGTTGACTGCTGACTGTTAACGGTTGACTGTTGAGTTTTGTTAGTTTTCATACCACATCCTGCTACAGTTGGGCCCTTATTCTTTAGTCGGCTAGGAGTGAACTTCGTTAATTCAGAAGCGATTTTCCTCGCCGAGTGACTGTCAACCGTCAACTGTCAACTGTCAACCGTCAACCGTCAACTGTCAACTGTCAACTCTCAACTGTTTGCCGAAACTCTTTGGCATCAGCCAAAATCGGATTGACATCAAACCAATAATCCTCGCCGTAACGGTATTCAAACACCCAGAGACTCCGCAGCAATATTTGGTATTTAGTTTCCCCGTTCACAGTTTTGGTAGCGGATACTTGGCGCAGCAATTTCCACTCATCAGGTTCGATCGCCAAAGTAAGCTGGTGGCGGCGCTGGATGATCACATTTTCCAAAGTTTCCCGCGACAGAGGAGGGTCTTGTTTCTGCAGACAGCTATACAGCAGTTGCAGCAAATTGCGGACATGACCTCCGCTGACTCGACACAGGCGATCGAGCGTTTCCGCAGAGTCGAAAACTTTGCCTACCAAAGCATAGCGCTGCGAAGGATGCACCGTCGGAAAAGCCCGCGCCAGAACCATCTGCCGCAGCAATTCCACACCCTCAGAGCACTCAGAACCGTCGCTCAACTGCACCGGCACCATCGGCAAAACCTTCGGATCTACCCCAAATCGATTCGTCAACTGGCCCAAATCGTTAGAGAAAATCAGCACCAAAGGAATTGTATACACGACGTGGCAATTTAGTCTTGCCAACTGTTCGCCGCGATCGACAAACAAGTATTCCGGCTGCAGCCGCCCCGTCGGTTTCGCGCACAGGTGTATGCGATCGAGATTGTCGATAATTACTACAAGTCCTTGTTTCCCTTGGCGTTTGAGTTCTTGATTAGCCGGCTCTAGCAACTCCTTATTAAGCGCATCTAAAATTACGTTAGTTCGCGGCTCCAAATATTGCCTCAACTCCGATCGCAGATTCGGAGCATCTTTCGCCTTAGCAGTAATTTTGCCAATTCCCAACGCCAGAGAAAATTCTCCCTCCGTGCTGGCATTTATTTCCCCAAAACCCGGAACATTAGCTTCCGCGCTCAAGTCTATTTGAGTTTGAAAAACATCAGCAATCCCTTTGAGCAAAGCTTTAAAACCCGTCGGTTGCAGCTTAATTTTCATTTTCTCGATGCTTTCGCTCACCTGACGAGCAACGCTCAACAAAATGTCAGTGATATCTACATCTGCCATGTCTAAGTCTTTACTCGACTCAAAATAAACAACATGAAATCCTTGTTGCTGCAATTGAGCTTGCAGCCGCAGCAATTCTGTTGATTTACCAGAGCCGATGTGACCGGTGAATAATTGACAGGTAGGTGCATCGGGGGACAGACGGCTGATGGTGCGCTCCAATTGTTCTACGATTGTGCCGCCCCGCACTGAAGAGAAATCGATATAGTATTGTCGGTCTTGTTGATTTGCTACTGCCAGGGTGTAGCTGGGATTGCAGGCGCTATAAAATTTCTGTAAATTTAGTTCCATACCCTGTTCCATCTTTCACAACATTATGCCCTAATAGCTTATTCGTTTTGCTATGGTAATAATCAGCACAAGTGGCCTGTTTATTCTGCTGTTTTATTTTGCGGTCAATATCTTAATTTAGCTCATAAAATTTGAGATTTTAAATTTGAGATTGTAGATTTTAGATGGTAATGACTCATCACTATCGGGGTGGGGTTCTTCCCTCCCTGGCTATTCTTTTTTTAAACTTTTATCATCATACGCACTCACCAATTATACCTAATTTTTGCCGACACAGAATGAAGGGAAATCACTAATACCCGATAACTAGGCAATCGCTCTGTCTGTGCCGCAATTTTGTATATTGAAATCAACGACGAAGAGTGGGTGGTAATTTTCTCCTGTTAAAGTGGCTATTTGAGTACGGTTAACCGAATATATAAAGGGCGGGAACTTGCACCCGCCCCTATGCGGTTATCAAGTCAAGATAAACTCAAATCGGAAACCTCAAATTTAATTGCTTCAGCCAATCCCATGGCAGATTTCACACTCTTGGTGGCACTGATTCGGCAGATTGGATATTGCCCCAAAACGGATGTTAGAATCGTACCAGTTTAATGAAACTAAGACTTCCCCACGCTTTCTTCAGAAACCAGGTTTCTTCCTATATTTCTCCTTACTAAATCTCTTATTTTAGTAGAAAATGGCTTTCTTAGCACACTCTCTCTTCCCTAACCCTGAGATTTTTGCGTCCTCTGCGGTCATTTAAAAAAATCTTTATCCCAACTAAAATAAAACTTTTATATCCTCTTTATCTGCGGTTAAAAATCCCCCAATTATACAAAAAAAAGGCTGGCAATTACACCAGCCCTTCAATTAATTTGAGATGTAAAATTAATGTTAATTAAACATCTCAAACCTCAAATCAATCTAGCTTCTGTCAGTAGCAGCTACTGGCTCAAAGCTTGGAACCACCAACTCATCATTCTGCTTGGTGAGTTGATTGTACAGCCTTTCAGTATTCGGGAAATTCGCAGCAGGCAGAGTCGGGAAGCGACGGTAAGGAACAGTATCCTCGCCAAACGCCTCGGCATATTCAACGCTGTTCAACATGGCGTTGATAAAGCCCTTAATCCCTTTACTTGCCAAGATTTGGTTGTACGTCCGAATCTCCGCTTGATTGCGGGGAGCGCGGCCCAAGAAGTGCTTAGTTCCCAACTCAATCACCTTAGTATTTGGATAAGGTGCATAGAATTGTTTGACGTACAGCGACGAGCAGCCCAAAGCTTCAATGAACTCCTTGAGATTGATTTCATTGTTGCCCAGTTTGCTTTCCAGCGCCGTGAATTCATTCTTCACAACGTAGGGATTCAAGTCGCGTTCAAAAACTTGACGATAAGCAGCTTGAATTAAAGTTTTCAAAGCTACTTTGTCCGAAGTAGTCGTCAGCTTGAACACCTTAGTTTGTTCGCGCCGCTTGCTGACACCTTGAGCGAGGCTATTTTGTAACTCGAATTCGCCGCGATCGAGCGCAGTGCCGAGTTCGATAAACCGAGGAGTTTCGGGCGTCTTAGCTTGGACATTTTGCTCAGCGACGGAACCCGATCGCATCGTCCGCATCGACAAACCACCCGGAGTTACATAGCGCTCGTAGGGCACTGTATCTTCCCCAAAAGCTTCGTTGTACTCCGTGCTGTCCAGGATGCTATCGACCAGCGCGTAGAAACCCTTCTTGGCGCAAATGTCAAAGTAAGCGTTCATTTCCTGACGGCCGTAGGTAGGGCGTCCCAGGAGTCGGCGGTGAATGTACTCGATCGCCTTACAAACGTAGAGCTTGCTCCAGTACATATTGCGGAACACGTCCGACTTCGCCAACATCCGAATAAACTCGCGCATCGGAATCTCGCCGTTTTCCAGCTTAATTTCCGCCACCTTTTGGCGCTGGCCGTCGAACACATCGCGACCAAACACTTGCAGGTAAGCAGCCCGAATCACCGCTTGGGTTGAACTTTCGGTATATTTGACACTGGAAGCATTGCTGTAGCTGCTAGAGACACCGCGGGCAGTTTTCTTGGAAGCAACATAGCTGCTCGGTAACTGGTCTAATTTAAAGACCTTGGGGCCCAGAGAGCCAGGAGCAGCACCGCGAGCCGCCGGATTGCTCAACTGATTGTCAATCCCCGCACCTTGACGGATCAGGATACGGCGAGTGTCTTTGCCGAAGGGAGCCGGACGGCTCTTGGGGTTGCGAGTTTCTTTCGGGAAAATCGCGCCAAACTGAATTTCTAAGGGGTCATTGCCAACACCGTAAACGTGCTGGTCTGGCAGAGGCTGGTTGTAGCCAGCAAACAAGGTGATGAACTGAGGAACCTTGCGGAACGGAGCGCTGAAATTGAACAAATCAATTTGCGGGCCCCAGTTGCGACACTCCTGAGCTTCTTGGCCCAAACCGCGCAGGTAAGGCACTGTTTCTTCGCCGAAGTAATCGGAATACTCCTGGGAATAAACCATCGCGTCTACGAGGGCTGGCAGGCCGCCTTTGCTGACGATCGCAAAATACTTGCTAAATTCCTCCCGCGAGCTCAAACCGCGACCTAGGAAGTGACGAGCGGCAAGTTCTACAGCGCGGCTGTTGACAAACGGCTCGTAGAATTGCTGACGGTACAGAGGAGATTTGCCAAGGCGGCGAATAAACTCTTTCATCGAGATTTCGCCATTTTTGACCTTGGATTCCAAGTCAGAAATGCTTTGGCTGTAGGCGCGGGTAATATCGCGCTCGAATACTTGGCGGTAAGCTGCTTTGACTACTTCTATCTTTTCTGCCGAAGACAGACCGGTTTTCATGACGAATTTCGATCGGCGCTCGGCTGCGTTGAAGTAGATTTGAGGCAGTTGCAAGCCTTGCTGGTCGTTGCTTTCGCGCTGCCGCACCTTGTCTGAAGGTGTGGGAGCTTTGAATTCGGTAATTGCTACGTCGAAATACTGTCCGACGATCGCACTTGCCTCTGCATTGTTTTTGAAATAGCCCAAAGATGCTGCTTTCATTTCCTGCATTGCCACAATTGTGGCCGCCGAAGAGCAAGCATTTTCGATGATTTCCCGCAATCCACGCACGTTCACCGAAATAATGTTCGGGTCGCCAGCTACGATCGCGTAGGTGATGTAGCGCAAAAACCAGCTCAAATCCCGCAGAGATTTGGTCATGTTGCCCGGGCCGTAGCGCGAGACATTGATCGGCTGAAATCCTGCTGGGATTGGGCCGCTGTAGCCACCACCGTTGCCAGAAAATAGATTTCCTAGCCCCAAGAATCCGCCGCCGCCACCGCCGTTGCCGCCAGCGCGGCTTTCTACGTAGGTGACATTTCCCAGTTTCATGCCTTCAGAGACATTCGCCGAGCCGCCGCGAGCCGCCCCTGCTACAGCCATCGCAGGTTCTTGTGGTCTTTCCAAAAATGCCAGCGGGGAACCGCCGGTAAAAATCCGGTTGGCTGCGCGGGATACTATCAGTTCCGAGTTTTGGGTCAGCGTCGCAGAGATATCGATCCGAAGAGCCCCGGAACTGAAATAACTTGCCAGTTCGCTGAGTTCGCCCCGCTGTAGAAAGCGGTCTTGCTGTTCTGCTTGCGAAATAGTTGCGACCGGTACAGTTTGATATAGTTGCGGACGCGCAACCGAGCTTCCACCACTTGCCTTTACAGTCATTAGACTCCTTAGCTCCCTATCCAAATAGTTGCAGCATTTAACCAGACTAACCTTGCCTTCTGATGCAGGTCAAAGTAGGTATTTTTGCTTTGTTTACTTTTTGCCTTTACCTGTCACGAGGTTCGGGCGCGCTTACTTTCTTAGATTAAAATGTTTTGGTTTCATCTTTCTGCCTGCGGGGAAATGTCCGATCCGAAGGCAGGCACGGGGTACTCCCTCCGCTGCGATCCGCCGGTATACCCGTGGAAAAAAAGACTCGGCAGGAGAGTTGCCTTTGGGCGATTGCAGCCAGTGCCTTGAATTAAAGGAAAAGAAAATCAAAAATTTTCTTCTGCCTGTTTCGGGGCTTTTGACTTTCTGCGGAAAGACGCCTCCGCTTTACCCGACAGTTCAGCGGTGGGTTATTGACAGTCCTTATTTGTTAAAAAGCCTGTCGAGATTTATTGTATAGATTTAAGAGAGCTTATATGAGAAAAAATGATAAGTTTTATTACGCAGAAGCTGTCAGGGCTTGGCTACCAGGGGTTAGTCGATCGCCCGATCGCTCTCTCTTAGGCTTCCCAACTTGGCGAGACGCCACTTTGGTTGCCAGTAACGCAGCAATAGAAGTGCATCGCGTCGCGCTGTTCGTCCGTAGCTACTGACAACCAATCTCAAAACCCACGCACAATTACCTCACTTATGGATACTACGCCTGATATCAGTGCTGCCGTACGGCGGCTTTACGATACTTTCCCTTTCCCGCCCGATCCTTTGTCAGATGAACCGCCCCCTGGGTACAACTGGCGCTGGAGTTGGCCTGATGCTTACAATTTTTGCACCGGTCAAAAGCCGCCAAAACTCGATATTCGGATTTTAGATGCTGGCTGCGGCACTGGTTCGAGCACCGATTATCTGATTCACCTCAATCCCGAAGCTTCGGTGACGGCGATCGACCTGAGTGCGGGTGCTTTGAAAGTAGCACAAGAACGCTGTCGGCGATCCTCTTCGAGGGCTTCGCTAACGGGAGCGCGCGAAGCTGATTTTCGCCACCTCAGCCTGTACGATGCGGCCGAGTTAGAGGGCGAGTTTGATTTGATCAACTGCGTGGGCGTGCTGCACCACTTACCCGATCCAATCCGGGGCATTCAAGCGCTGGCGGCGAAGTTGGCGGAGGGCGGTTTAATGCACATTTTTGTGTATGCTGAGCTCGGACGCTGGGAAATTCAACTAATGCAAAGGGCGATCGCGCTTCTCCAAGGCCCGCAAAAAGGTGACTATCCCGATGGTGTGAAAGTCGGTCGTCAAATCTTTGCTTCATTACCAGAAAATAACCGTCTTGTCAAGTACGAAAAACAGCGTTGGGCAGGAGAAAATCAGCGGGACGAATGTTTTGCTGATATGTACGTTCACCCGCAGGAAATTGACTACAATATCGAGACTTTGTTCGAGTTAATTGACGCTTCGGGATTGGAATTTATTGGTTTCTCAAATCCGGGATATTGGCAGTTAGAAAGACTTTTGGGGAAAGCGCCGGAATTGATAGAAAGAGCTCATGGTTTGACGGAACGGGAGCTTTATCGATTAATTGAATTGTTGGATACGGAAATCACTCATTACGAGTTTTTCTTGGGCAAAAAGCCTGTTAATAAAATTGATTGGTCGGACGATAAGGCACTTTTGGCGGCAATTCCAGAGTTGAGTGGTTGTATGCACGGTTGGCCTAGTCAACAAGTGTTTGATTGCAACTACCAATTGCTCAATTTGTCAAGTGCTGAATTTGAGTTTTTGCAAGGTTGTGTACCCCCCCCAGCCCCCCCTTATCAAGGGGGGGAGAAAGAGGGAAGCCCGTCTGGGCAGGGTAAAGGAGAGAAGACTGTTGGGGAGATTTTGGCGGATGTGGAGATGGGATTGGATGAAGTGCGATCGATCTTATCCAAACAGCTAATTTTGCTAACACCGAAATTATAGGGCTTTTTGATTATTTGAACGAACCGCGAAGACGCGAAGAGCGCGAAGCAAGAACTGCATCTCTTTCTTTCTCTTCCTTCGCGTCCTTCGTGCCTTCGCGGTTCATTTAATCTTACTCCCGGTAAAATCCCAAATGGATTGACACAGGCCCCCGTCTGCGGCTACGCTTTGAAGTTAGAGGTTGCTTTGCTTGTAGAGGAAGTAGCCCGCGTCGCCCAAAAATCTAGTTGCACTGCCCAAAGCTGTTGGTAGCAGCAATGGACAGCATAACCGCCAAACTGATATCAGCAGTCTGGAGGCTAACGGAGTATCTTAACATCCTCTGTAGCCGCCCTGCTATGTGTTGAAAAGCGGGGCGGCTGGGTTTTTGGGTTTTTCTAGAAAACCCAAAACCAGGAGAACATAATTATGTCACAGGAATTCTTGCCTGACGATAACGAATCCGATTGCCCAAATGACGAGTCAGCAGCAGAATCGGAACAGGATGTGGTGTGTGTAACGGTGACAGGTTCACCCAAGAGTGTCAGGGAAACCATACTCACTTTGTACCGCCTGGGATTTGCCGAAGTCGGCGATTGGAGTCCCGTACAGCGTGCAGCTAATCCGAAGCAAGTGATGAGTGTGCTGATTCGCCGTCGGAAGCGCAAAGCGTAGGTGTTTGCTCGTTCCCAGGCTAGAGCCTGGGAACACATTCCATGAGCATCTGCCTCCTGTTTTTATTTTTATCAGTTAGCGAGGCAGAGCCTCTGGATCTCGGTGCCCAGGCTAAGGCCTGGGCACCAGTTAAGAAGACCAACAAATCTCAGGCACGTTAACTTTACTAAATCAGGAAAGAGTAATTTTCTGAGGTAGAGACTAAAACCTCTAAAAATGCGTTTCTGTAAAAAGGATTAACAGAAGTCTCCCGCAAGGTTCGTTCAGTCAATTTGACCGATGCTGCTTGACAGTCGTTAGCGATTGAGTTAAAACTTAAACCTGTATAAATCCAAAATGCTGATTTAAAGCAACCATTTCTACATACAAACCAAAGAGGACTAAACATGGTAATTAGAGTTGATTTCTTGATAAAACATATTTGTCTTACTGGCATGGATGCTTGGGAATCTATATGTAAACCTCGCGATTCGCAATCACTAGCTGCTTGGTATTCACAAAACGGTATTACAAATGTACAAATTGAAAAATGTTTCGATGATTGGGCTAAAATTGCACAACTAGATATTAATGATCCTCAGAATATTAAAAAATTTATTAGTGTGGCTCAAAACGTTTCTGACAGTCGGGAAAAAGAGCTAGGTAATCGCTTTAAATACTCTACTATGTTGTTTTTGAATGATCGTCTGTACAGAGAACTGAATGAAGAAACTACAATAATTGCAGATATTTTATTCAGTGACTTTGGTAAAGCAAATTCACAAATAATACCTGGTAAAAATAAAGATTGTAGAGAGTTTGATTATAAACCGTCTGAACCTATCCCTTTGGCAATAAATATCAGCAGAAAACCAGGTATACCACCGGAAGTGTTTCGTAATGTTATGGGAGTAACTGTTGGAGTTGATTCTAAAGGTAATTGTATTCATTTTGGTAAATTAACTGGTGGAGTTGCTGTTTAAAATGCGGGCAATGATAACTATGCTAACCATAGAAGTGTTAACACTCTAACCGTGCGAACCGCTGCGACCGTGGCAGCGCTCCGAGTGCTACCAGTGTCATCCGAGTCTAGTAGGGTGTGCAATTTTATTTCTTTATAAATGACTGATTTTTAATTTCTTTATAGGTGAATTCGACATCAAATAACGTTTTTTCATAGATTTAGACTTTCCGGCTAATTTAAGTAATGATTCGTTATAAATACTATCTACTAATACAGGTCTAACCTCTACTTCTACGGTTAACCCATCACCAATTGATTTTGTAAGACCTGAGCGTTCGTTTATATATGCTTTAAAAAGAAACAATAACTTAACAAAATGAACAGGATAAATTGATAAAGACGCATTCCTATTTACCCAAAATTCAAACACACTTGAATTTACCCATTGAATGAAAAAACCATATAAATTCTCACTGAGAATATACTCTTTGGGACTACTCGTAGCTAGTAGAGCGATGATAGTCTGATTTACAAAAAACACAGATAAAGGATTCCATTTAATAGTCCTATCTTTCGTTAAATAAAAAGTTGCTACAATTGACGTGTTATGCCGCAAAGTTAAATATTCATACTCTTTATCTTTATCTTCATACCAACTAATACTAATTGTTTCGTAAGTTTTTCTTGCTATTCGTTGGTAAAATACTTTACCATTTTTGCTTTCTTTAATACGACACAAATAATATTCTAACTCAGTCGTTTCTAAGACTTCGGTTTTATAACTTCCTAAAAAAGAAGGTATTGTTACCATCTTAGGTTCAACTGTTTCTGTTTCTAAATCAGTATCTTGCGATAGTACCTCCTCTGTAAGGTTATCGTCATTAAAAGCCGTTAAACTTTTTTGTGCTTGTTGATATTCGCTCCCCAAATTAATATAACTTATTAATTTAATAGTTTTAGAAAAAACTTCGTCACAAGCATTATTAATAAAAATCTCTTTGTTAAAAAGAAACACATAGTATAAAACTTTTTTTAATATATCGGCACTAACAGGAAAACACAAATAATTAACTATATTTGAAAAAACTCTACACTCTATTTCCGATGATTTATTATGATACAAAGATAATGCTAATTTTTTAATATCTTCTCTTTTATTACTAAACTGACACAACCATGAATAGAGATCAATCTCATATAGATTTACTAAGATTTCACCTTCATTTATGCGCTGGTGAAGCTGTAAATTTGAAATTTTTTGATAGTAAACTATTCCTTCATAAATAATTTGTTGAATTTTCATCTGATAATTCTCTAAACTTTGTTTTTTTCCCTCAGAGCCCGTTTCTTGTGTAGTGGTATTGCTCTCAGTTCTCTCACTACAAGGAATGTTTCCAATATCTTTGTAATGTGAAAAGTGAGCTATTCTTTTTATACCTGGCTTATTGAAATCACTTGCCTTTTTAAAAAAGACAGCTTGCTCACATATTTCACATTTTAATAACAAGTTTTTATAGGATTCATAGTTTAGTCTATTATCCACAGCTAAAAATTTTTCATTTAATAAAATAGAAACAGCATTATCCATAATAATTAAATTAGTTTTTTGTAATTGTTATGCTCAGAAAAATTATAATAAATTAAGTGATTTATTATAATTTTTCTCTCTAAAGCGTTAAACCCCTATCTCTACAATATCATATCTATGTTAAACATCTACGATGCAACTCTGCCAGCCTTACCACTGCCACAGGTGGAATCATGCCAAAACCCGCTAGACCCCGCCAGATGGTGCATTTTGTAGCCTTGCCTGTGGTGTCGGGGCGATCGCCCCCTGTCGATCGGACAGTGCTACCCAGCTTGTTAATTCAATGAAAATCACTGCGACCGCCGCTTCCCTCGGATGTGTAAACATTTTAATCACAATAGCAATCCTGGAAGGTAAAAGATGACACAAGCCCACAAACAAAAACTTACCTTTGAAGAGTACCTCACCTATGAGGACGACACCGACAACCGCTACGAATTAATTGATGGAGAGTTAGTAACATTGCCACCCGAATCCGAACCCAACACCGCCATTGTCAGCTATCTGTTTTTAGTGCTTGTTAATACTGGCATCCCTTGGCGGTGTATCAAACTTCACCTGTGCGAAATCCAAGTTCCGATCCTGCGGGAGGGCGACGCAGCTAACCGCTACCCAGATTTGGTGGTTTTGCGGCCCGAACACATCTTGCTGACAGCCTCCAGGCTAACCATCACCCAAACTATGCCACCTCCTCAGTTGGTTGTCGAGGTTGTTAGTCCAGGTAGAGTTGGGCGCGATCGCGATTACATTAGTAAACGAGCTCAATATGCAGCGCGGGGTATCCCTGAATATTGGATTGTTGACCCTCAAGAGCAAATTGTAGCCGTACTTCAACTAGAATCGGGTGAGTATGTCGAAGTTGGGATGTTTCAAGGGGAACAAACACTTGTTTCTCCAACATTTCCGCAGTTGAATTTAACGGCTGGACAAGTTTTGGGAGGAGAGTTTCAGTTGTAGAATGCGCCAAATTGCATAATTTTCACCTAAGCTACCTTGGGGCAAATTTCGACTTTGACAGTCATACCTACTTTATTGAGCATTGCAATCAGACTGTCAACGGAAAACTGCCCTATTTTACCTTGAGTTAGAGCTTTGATTCGATCGTTGGACTGTTGGAGATGTTGAGCCGTTTGATCGAGAGTCCAACCGCGCTCTTTAATCTGATGAGTCAGGGCGAGAATTAGTTGCGATCGGATTAGTAAGTTATCAGCTTCTTCAGATGAGAATCCGAGGTCTAGAAAGATATTATCGACTGCTTGGGTAATAGTATTTTCGCTCATTGTTCCGGTTCTCTTGAGTTTAAACGATTTTGTAACAACTCTTGGTAGCGTTTCTGCCCAACTTCGATATTTTTCTTGGCTGTTTTCTGAGTTTTCTTTTGGAAGGCATGGAGCACATAAATAGCTTCTTCAAATCTAGCAATATAGAAAACCCGATAGGCATTTTCTGTCCGAATCCGAATTTCTTCAACGCCTTTACCTACGATCGACATCGGTTTAAAGTCTGGTGGTTGTATGCCCTGCTGGAGAGTCCAAAGTGAAAAACCGGCTTCTTTTCGGGCATCTTCAGGAAGAGATTGGATTTCTTCGCGGGCAGGGCCAACCCACCGAATCGGCTTGATGGTCATCGAGTTTGTTGAGAATCGAATACTGTGACTATTATACTCAAGTATTGCCTTAAGTATTTTATTTCTTCAGCGCTCTATGTCGGTTAGTTCAGCCGCCGATTTGAGACATGGTGCGGCTGTAATTGCCTTGAGTAGTTCCCGAATCCCGCTGCTTGAAATTAATCTCCGGTTTTATCTCTAATATGTGCCGCACTCGATCGCGCAATTCGCCTGTAGACACCCCATTCCGTAAAGCAGTTTTTAAGTCAATTTGACCAGTTTCGTTGAGCAGACAAGGCCGCAGCCACCCGTCAGCAGACAAACGCATCCGGTTGCAGCGATCGCAAAAACACTCGGACATTTGGCTGATAAATCCTAAAGTGCCCTTCGCCCCCGGAATTTGAAACACATCCGCCGGCCCATTTCCGCGCACTCCCGACTCGGCTAACCCGTATTTGTCGCTAATTTGTTGCCGCAATTCGGCCGAAGCTACCCAACCTTTATCGCCAAATAAATCCCCATTGCCGATCGGCATAAACTCAATAAATCTAACGTGCCAATTCCGGTTAATTGTTAACGCCGCTAAATCCAATATTTCGCTGTCATTCACACCGGGAATTACCACAACATTCAGCTTCAGCGGGTCGAATCCAGCTTGATAAGCCGCTTGAATTCCCTCCCAAACCTGCGTCCATCGCGATCGTCCCCGACTGCCAATTATCTTATCAAAAGTCTCCGGTTCCAAGGAATCCAAACTAATATTAATCCGGCGCAAACCAGCATTGTAGAGATTTTCCGCCATTCCCGCCAGCAAAAAACCATTAGTTGTCATTGACAAATCTCGCGTTTCGGGCATCGAGGCGATCGACCTCACCAAATCCACCACCCCAGGCCGCAGCAGCGGTTCCCCTCCTGTCAAGCGAAACTTGGTAAATCCCACGGGTATAAAAACTTCCCGCAGCAGAGTTAGCAATTCCGAGTGAGTTAACAACTGCTGCTGCAATACATAGTCCAACTCGCTACCTTCCGGCATACAGTAGAGACAGCGGAAGTTGCAGCGGTCTATCAAGCTAATCCGAAGGTAGTCTACGGTATCCATGTCAATAGTTTGTAATATTATTTAATTATAAATGGCGATCGCATTTTCTGCAATTATTGATAGAAAGCAAAAAACCTGCATCGATTTCTCTCTCTTCTCTTACTCTGTGCTCTCTGCGCCCTCTGCGGTTAATAAAAAAAATCTAGTTTGCAAGTCTATACATCTATGACATTCTTTGAATTTGAAGCTGATTTTGTCGAAGCTTTACGCTGCATTCCGATGCAAGTACGTCTCAAATTAGATACTTGCGGCATTAAATTGAAGTTGCAGGATTGGAATCATTTCAACCAAGCAGAACGGCAAAGTCTTGTAGAGTTACCTTGCTTGACAGAAGCAGAAATTATTGATTACCGAGAAAAGCTAAACCAAGTATTAATTCAACAGACAGGCAAACCGGGAACTGATTTGGCGGTTGATGAAAATCCCCCCTGGATGGATGCTGCAACTGTACCGGAGTCGGTTTCAGCAAAAGCGCAAGAGCTCGGCGTGACAATTTCTTTGGCCCAGTGGGCGAGTTTGCAGCCGCTACAGCGATTTGCTTTGATTAAGCTTAGTCGATCGAGCCACGAGAATAAAAACTTTCTCCCGGCGCTTCAAGAGTTTAAGGTTATTGAATGAGATCGAATTAGAATTAACTCTTGAAGCGCGCAGAGGCAGACGAGGGAGAGTTACCTCATCGATTCGGGCGATCGGTCTCTGTCCCATCTCACTAAGTGAGGCTTAATTAGTGAGAATCAGGAGAACAATGTGTAACCAAGTGCGGTCTGGCGGTAGGAGAGGTAGGGTGAGGTCGATCGGACATTTAACGGCTTGAGGTTTCCGAAGCGCCAGACACCCAATTCCGACAAGTATGATTAATTTAATTTTAAGTATTGTTACCGCAGCGTGGTATTATTTTTCTGAGTTTGCAAAGCACTCGCCTGCTACCTGCATTAGTTTCTGAGCTTCGTGAACACGCAAAACACACCCACCGAACCCACACCAGCAACCGAGGATATTCCTCAAGCTGGCACAGTCTCAACAGTCTCGACAGTCTCGTCCGAGACAACGAATCCCATGCAAGACTTTTATCGCCTCCAACAAGAGTTGTTGGCGTACACCCTTGCTTTTACGGCGATTATTTTTATCTCCGTTTGGATTTTTTACTCCCTCAACATTGCCCTGAATTATTTGCTTGGGGCGGTCACAGGTGTGGTTTACTTAAAGATGTTGGCTAGAGACGTTGAACGAATCGGCAGCCAAAATCAACGCATCAGCAAGACAAGGCTCGGTTTGTTTTTCGCGGTGATGATAGTAGGAACACAGTGGAATCAGCTACAGATTTTACCGATATTTTTGGGATTTCTGACTTACAAAGCTGCGCTGATGGTTTACGTGATCCGAAGTGCATTAGCACTAGATTACAGGTAAGTCAGGTAAGAAGAGCAAAACTCAACTCATCGATTTGTATGGGGAAGCCCGTTGAATGGCAATGCTTGACGTTCTAAACACCTTTAATCGTTTCCCCCTCGCCAAATTGGAAGTGGGCCAGCAGTTGTACTGGCAACTCGGCAATCTGAAAGTTCATGGACAGGTTTTTCTAACCTCGTGGTTTGTAATTGCTGTTTTAGTCGTAGTTTCGATTTTAGGAACCAGCAAAATCCAGCGAATTCCCAGCGGAATGCAAAATTTTATGGAGTATGCGCTGGAATTTATTCGGGACTTGGCTAAAAACCAAATTGGGGAAAAAGAATATCGCCCTTGGGTACCGTTTATTGGTACATTATTTCTGTTCATCTTTGTGTCAAACTGGTCTGGCGCTCTAATTCCTTGGAAGCTGATTAAGCTGCCATCAGGCGAATTGGGAGCTCCTACCGCTGACATCAACACGACGGTAGCATTTGCACTGCTGACTTCTCTAGCATATTTTTATGCAGGTCTCAGCAAAAGCGGCTTGGGGTATTTCGCCCACTATGTTGAACCGGTACCTTTCATGTTGCCGTTCAAAATCATAGAAGATTTCACTAAGCCTCTGTCCCTAAGTTTCCGTTTGTTTGGCAACATTCTTGCGGACGAATTGGTGGTCGGAGTGCTAGTGTTGCTAGTGCCTTTATTTGTTCCTCTGCCAGTGATGGTTCTGGGACTATTTACCAGTGCAATTCAAGCTTTGATTTTTGCAACCTTAGCCGCAGCCTACATAGGTGAAGCTCTAGAAGGCGGTCACGGCGAAGAACACCACGATTAACTAACGATAAACGGCGAAGAATGAAGGAGGAAAAAGAAAAATTCTGAGCTCAAACTTCCTCCCGTTAAATCGGACAATTCTGTAGACTATCTGTTCTCAATTTTGTACTTTAGATAAGGAAAATCATCATGAACCCAACAGTTGCTGCCGCTTCCGTAATTGCCGCCGCTTTGGCAGTAGGTTTAGCTGCAATCGGCCCTGGCATCGGTCAAGGAAATGCAGCAGGTCAGGCTGTAGAAGGGATTGCCCGTCAGCCGGAAGCAGAAGGTAAAATTCGCGGCACCTTGCTGTTGAGTTTGGCGTTCATGGAAGCGCTCACAATTTACGGTTTGGTCGTAGCCCTAGTGCTGCTGTTTGCCAACCCCTTCGCATAATAATTGGAAATTTTAGATTTGAGGTTTTGGCGATTCTAATCCAAAATCTCAAATCTAAAATCGATTAAGCGAATTAGATGGAAGCCGTCAAAAAATCATGATGCACTGGACAGTATTACTAGCAGTTGAAGAAGCGGCTAAGGAAGGGGGACTGTTTGATATAGATGCTACGCTGCCTCTGATGGCGGTGCAGTTTTTAATTCTAGTCGCAGTCTTGAATGTAATTTTTTACAAGCCGCTCAGCAAGTCAATTGACGATCGCGCCGATTACATTCGCAACACTCAAGTCTCCGCGCAAGAACGCTTGGCAAAAGCTCAGCAACTAGCGCAGCAGTACGAGCAAAAACTGGGAGAAACTCGGAAACAGTCTCAATCAGTAATTGCAGCAGCTCAAGCTGATGCCCAAAAAATTGGGGCAGCAAAAGTAGCTGAGGCTCAACAAGAAGCTCAAGTCGCGCGAGAAAAGGCTGGGCAAGAAATAGAGCAGCAAAAGCAAGAAGCAATGCGCTCACTAGAACAACAAGTAGACGCGCTCAGCGGCCAAATTCTCGAAAAGCTATTAGGGCAGTCGCTGGCCAAATAGCGAGACCGAAGAGTTTTAGATTTTTGATGGAATCTTAAATCTAAAATCGCTTCACCCAATCTGCACGCGCAATTATGGAAGAGTATCATGGGGACTGTTTTATTGCTAGCCACAGAAGCTAGCGGCGAAGGTGGTTTCGGTTTAAATTTCGATATTTTAGAAACCAACCTGATTAACCTGGTCATTATTATTGCAGTGCTGTTTTATTTCGGGCGCGGATTTGTAGGTAAAATCCTGACAGAGAGGCGTTCGGCCATCCAAGAGGCGATTCAAGAAGCAGAAAAACGCCAAAAAGATGCAGCAGCAGCTCTAGCAGAGCAACAGCAAAAATTGACTCAAGCGCAAGCAGAAGCGGAACGAATTCGTGCCGCTGCTGAAGAAACTGCCAAGAAAGCAAAAGAAGCAATTCTAGCTCAGGCAGCGCAAGACGTTGAACGCATGAGAGCAACAGCAGGTCAAGAGTTGGAAGCGGAGCGGGAAAGAGCGATCGCCCAACTGCGATCGGCGGTTGTATCTCTGGCATTAGCAAAGGTGGAAAGCCAGCTAAAAACTAGCTTGGACGACAGCGCTCAACACCAATTAATTGATCGCAGCATTGCGTTACTGGGAGGCTAAAACGTGAGTACAGTCAGCACAGAAGTCTTACAGCCTTACGCATCTGCCTTGATGTCACTGGCTCAGTCCAACAATCTCTCAGAGAAGTTCGGCGAAGACATTCGTTCCTTGCTGAGCCTGCTAGAAGGTTCGGAAGACTTGCGTCAATTTTTAGCCAATCCGCTGGTAAAACCGGATGCTAAAAAAGCCGTGATTCAGCAAATAGCGGGTGAAGAAATGAGCCCCTTGATGCACAGCTTTCTGAAGCTATTAGTAGACAAAGGAAGAATTCTTTTTTTAGAAGGAATTGGCAAACAATACTTGGCAAGGCTCCGAGAACTAAACCAAACAGTATTGGCTGAAGTTACATCGGCTGTCCCGCTTTCAGACGCTCAACAGCAGACTGTTCGCGAGAAAGTGCAGGCGATGACCAGCGCTAGTCAAGTAGAAATTGAAACCAAAATAGACGCAGATTTAATCGGCGGTGTGGTAATCAAAGTAGGCTCTCAAGTAATTGATGCCAGCCTGCGGGGACAATTGCGCCGTCTGGGAATTCGCTTGAATTCCTGAGAGTTAATAGCTGATGACTATTAGCTAATTTAATTAGCAGTTAACGGTTGGTAGTTTTGAACAACTGATAACTGACAACTGACAACAAACAACTGACAAAAAACAACTGACATGGCAGCAATCAGACCTGACGAAATTAGCAGCATTATTCGCCAGCAAATTGAGCAGTACGACCAAGACGTAAAAGTCTCTAACGTCGGTACTGTTCTGCAAGTAGGCGACGGCATTGCTCGGATTTATGGCTTGGATAAAGCCATGTCTGGGGAATTGCTAGAATTTGCCGACGGCACCGTGGGTATTGCACTGAACCTCGAACAAGATAACGTGGGTGCAGTGTTGATGGGCCAAGGCCTCGGCATTCAAGAAGGTTCGGCAGTTACTGCTACTGGCAGAATTGCTGAAGTCCCCGTGGGTGAAGCAATGTTGGGACGGGTAGTTGATGCTTTGGCGCGTCCGATTGACGGCAAAGGAGAAATTAAAACTACTGAATCTCGCTTGATTGAATCTCCGGCACCGGGGATTGTTTCTCGCCGTTCTGTTTACGAACCCATGCAAACAGGAATTACCGCTATTGATGCGATGATTCCGGTGGGAAGAGGACAGCGGGAACTGATTATCGGTGACAGACAAACTGGTAAAACTGCGATCGCGATCGACACGATTATTAACCAAAAATCGGAAAACGTGATCTGCGTTTACGTGGCGATCGGTCAAAAAGCTTCTACAGTAGCTAACATCGTCAACGTCCTGCAAGAAAAGGGCGCGATGGACTACACGATCGTAGTAGCAGCCAACGCTAGCGACCCCGCAACCCTGCAATACTTGGCTCCCTACACAGGTGCTAGCTTAGCCGAGTATTTCATGTACAAAGGCAAGCACACTTTGGTCATTTACGATGACCTTTCCAAACAAGCACAAGCTTACCGCCAAATGTCCTTGTTGCTGCGCCGTCCTCCCGGTCGCGAAGCTTATCCCGGAGACGTGTTTTACCTGCACTCTCGCTTGCTAGAACGCGCTGCTAAATTGAGCGACGATTTGGGCGAAGGCAGCATGACTGCTTTGCCAATTATCGAAACCCAAGCTGGTGACGTTTCTGCTTACATTCCGACGAACGTAATTTCGATTACCGACGGTCAAATCTTCCTTTCTTCTGACTTGTTTAACGCTGGTTTGCGTCCGGCAGTAAACCCCGGTATTTCGGTATCGCGGGTAGGTTCGGCGGCTCAAACTAAGGCTATGAAAAAAGTAGCCGGTAAGGTGAAATTGGAACTGGCACAGTTTGAAGAACTGGCAGCATTTTCTCAGTTTGCTTCTGACTTGGATAAAGCTACTCAGAATCAATTGTCGCGCGGTCAGCGCTTGCGGGAACTGTTGAAACAGCCCCAAAGTTCGCCTCTGCCGATGAACGAACAAGTGGCTGTAATCTATGCCGGTATTAACGGCTATATGGATGACATCCCAGTGGAAAAAGTCAGCAAGTTTACTGTTGGTTTGCGCGACTATTTGCGGACTAGCAAGCCGAAGTACGGCGAAATTGTTCAAGGCGGAAAAGCCTTGACTGATGAAGCTGAGAAGCTGCTGAAAGAAGGCATCACTGAATACAAGCAAAGTTTTCTAGTTTCTGCGTAGTAGACAAGTAGGAATTTTGAACCGCAGATGAACGCGGATTAACGTAGATAATCTGAAGTTAATCTGCGTTAATCTGCGTTAATCTGCGGTTTTAATTAAGAAGATGCGGGCAAGGATGTAAGGAGAAAGTTATGGCAAATCTGAAAACTATTCGCGATCGCATTAAGTCGGTCAAGAACACTAAAAAGATTACAGAAGCAATGCGCTTGGTGGCCGCTGCAAAGGTGCGCCGCGCTCAAGAACAGGTGACTGCTACTCGGCCTTTTGCCGATCGACTGGCAGAGGTATTATACGGTTTGGCGGAACGCTTGCAGTTTGAAAACCTGGATTTGCCGCTGCTGAAAAAACGCGAAGTGCGATCGGTGGGACTGTTGGTAGTTTCGGGCGATCGGGGTTTGTGCGGCGGCTACAACAGCAACATCATTAGATACGCCGAAAATCGCGCTAAGGAAATCAAAGCTGAAGGCTTAGACTACAAATACGTGTTGGTAGGACGCAAAGCTACTCAGTATTTCCAGCGCCGCGAACAGCCGATCGATGCTACTTACGCTAACTTAGAACAAATTCCCACAGCACCGGAAGCGGCACAAATTGCTGACGAATTGCTTTCTTTGTTCCTGTCGGGAACTGTGGACAGAGTTGAGCTAATTTACACCAAGTTTGTGTCGCTAATTAGTTCGCGTCCGGTAATTCAAACCTTGCTGCCCCTCGACCCCCAAGGTTTGGAAACTCCTGATGATGAAATCTTCCGCTTGACATCGCAAGGCGGACAGTTTCAAGTATCGCGCGAGAAGGTTGCTTCACCTACTAAGAGCTTGCCCAGAGACATGATTTTCGAGCAAGATCCGGCGCAAATTCTGGAGGCTCTTTTGCCCTTGTATTTGAACAACCAATTGCTGCGGGCTTTGCAAGAGTCTGCTGCTAGCGAGTTGGCAGCGCGGATGACGGCGATGAACAATGCTAGTGAGAATGCTAGCGATTTGATCGGTAGCTTGACACTGACTTATAACAAGGCGCGGCAAGCAGCAATTACTCAGGAAATCCTGGAAGTTTGCGGCGGTGCTGAGGCTTTGAATGGTTAGGTTAGAGTTGACAATTTGTTGATTTTATGCTATGCGTCTGGGGGAACTCAGGCGCTTTTTTTATTTATAAAGTTGTTACAATTGACCACAATGTACTAACAAAGCCAAACTCAAGATTTTTTGCAGAAACCGGGTTTATGAGCGTAAATGATACCTAAATGACTTAAATTAACGCTCTGTAGCGTTTTTCGCGGAAAACGGCATTTATTGCACTATTGCATTAGTATGCACTAGGGCATATAGTTAAAACAATGCACCTGTATGCAAAAAGCTGGTTTTTAGGCAAACTACATAAAAATGTCAAAATGTATATGTTGTAAAGCCTTGAGCCTGTATGGATGAAAACAAGACTGTGGCTATTAGAGTAGAAATGCCGCCGGAGCTGCGGAACCGATTTAAGTCGGCTGTTGCTAGGGACGGTAAAAATATGAGGGATGTTTTGCTGGAATTTATGGAGCAATATGTCATGAAGGCTGAGCAACCAAAAATAGAAGCAAGTCAAAACCAAAACAACACATAGCTGCTGTGTGCAGTGGTGGAGCGATCGCATACAGGGCAAGACATTTAGTTTTTAAACTGTAAGGGAAGTCTGAAGTGAGGAGCGATCGCGTACCGAATCCAAAGCCAGAAAACGTACACCATGTTACAGATCCCGAACTCTGTGAAAAGATGGGCGAAAAATACCACTGGCGGTTAAAAGAAATCCGAGTGACTCGTAACACCCCCCCTGATGTGGCTTGCGTGTTTGAGGGGGAACAAACCTCGTTTCAGGATATGTGGCAAGATTACCAAGATTAAAGGAAAGGGAGGAAAAATGGCAAAAAAAATCTGGATTGTCTACAAAACCGAAAGCATGAGTGCTCCGGGCTGGGAAGAACGTCAGCTTATGCCGAGGGGCGGTCTCACTAATATACTTTGGGAAAATTGGACTTGGGAAGAAAACCCAGAAATTCCTCAAGTAGGGGACAAAACCCGCGATTATGAAAATCTATCTGACCCCGGTAATGGAGTCACCCACGGGAAAGATGGAGATTGGGTAGTTACTCGCGTTCAGCAGTTTTTTGCTTCCGATACTGAGGAGCGAATTGTGGTGTGTTACTGTTCTTACCAACCTGTTACATCTGATTGGGAAGCACTACAACAGGGTGAGTCTGTCAATCAGATGCTAGCAACTGTCGAATAATATTGAGTGGATAATTAGTTCGTAAAAGCGATCGACTATTCCTGCACAATTTCATACAAATCTTCGATCGACAAATCAAAAGTCCTTGCCAACTTGTGCAAGGCTGTCACATCAACTGTTGCTAATCCAGGCGATCGGGCATAGGTTCTGAGGGTACTGTAGACTACGCCCGATCGCTCTGAAACTTCTTTCAGCGTCCAGCCCTTCTCGGCAGCAAATTCTCGAACCCGCAACTTAATTAATCCCATAACCTCTTGACTTTTGACTAATATAAGTCATAAACTTGTAATGTAAAAAGCGATCGCCCCAACGTCTGGAAAACTAAAAGACGATCGCCTATCAAAGTTCAAATCCCATCAACTGGGATTTATTAACCATCTGAAATTCCCATCAAGTGGGATGTATCAACCATTGAAAATTCCCATCAAGTGGGATGTATCAACCATGTTAGCAAGCTTTCGACCAAAATCAACCCCCAGACACAGATTGAGCCGGTTTGTGACGAAAGAGGCGATCGCGCGGCTGCTGAAAATCAAGGTAGAACAAATATATCGCTTCGAGTGCTGGGCGCATATCCTGTACGTGCACGCCAAAGGCATGAGTCGGTTTGTCAGTTATGCCGACTTTCCGCCTGTTTTGGGAGTGGAATCGCCCTCTGGTTTAGATTTTGGTTATTGGAAGCGCCGGATGGCGAGTCAGAAAGAGAGACACGCGCCGGATTTTTGGGTGGATTTTTATGCGGCGAGATTTCAGAAAGCTGTTTGTGTTTCTGAATTGTTGGAGTGGGGGGAATTGGTGGGGGTGATTAAATTGATGTTGGGGGCGATCGGGCTGGAGTGGCTGCGAAAGGTTTATGCACAAGAAAAATCTCTGCTGCAACATTTTTAAATTATGACTAAAACACGGGTGATTAGAAACCGGTTTTTTTTGCGAAAATACGGCATCCCAGCCTTTAACTAAGTGAAAAACCCGGTTTCTTTGCTGTGCGTAACTCTCATAAATCCGATCTCTGCCACAAATATTCAAAAATTGGTTCAAGCTCGACTGCAACAGTTATAATTTCTCCATGCGTTTCCCTCTCTATCCCTTGTTAAGCCCATGAGTAACCTTTCAAACATCCCAGGCGATCGCGGGAATTACAGGCTAAGTCCGCTCAGTCTGCGGTTATGCGTTTGGCGGGGTTGCCGCCGTCGGAGTCGAAGTAGGCTTTGATTGAGTTGGCTGATTATGTTTTTAGTCAGCTTTATTGCGATCGCGCAGTTTTAGGGAAGATAATCAAATTGTGGTTTACATCTTACCTAAAAAGTTTTATATCAATTAATTGGAGGTATTTACGATGAATTATCAGTTTTTGTACGACGACAAAGAAAGCTTAAAAAATAAAATCAATACTTTATTAGATTCCGAACAATTTTATTGGAGTGAAATTTATATTTTTTCTGCTTTTTTTGATGATGCTGGGGTGACACAAGTAAAACAAATTCTTTCAGCCGATTCTTTAACAGAAGATGCGAAAGTTGTGATTGCCATCGGCAGCAAAAACTTCTTTAATGAGATTAAAAATATTAAAAAAATATTAGATTTTATCGAATCAGAAAAATCAAAAAAACCTAATAAGCTGTTCGACATCTAAACTGCATTAACTCGCGTTACCTTTGTTTTTGATCTTTCGGTTCCATTTCATAATTAATTCTCCTTCATTTAAAAGTTTATGTAACAGTGATTCTAGTTTTTCAATGGATTC
>NZ_JAUBPI010000178.1:0-4393 GCF_036700645.1 Microcoleus sp. S36b_A4
GGACATTTTGACCTGAACCCTCAGTGAGATTAATCTGTTATTCTATCAGGCCTTACACTAGAATGAAATAGCCCTGGTTAAGTATTGGCTTTCATTGAGATGAGGGAGCAGAATTTTTTGGTATAATGGTGGCAACATTTTGTTTTTTGGGGAGCCCGTGTGGCTCCTTATTTTTTTACCTTACCTTTTTTTACCTTACCATTCTCTCAAACCTTTGTCCTGTTTAGACTAGAGGTGCCTTGTCACCCGCTAAGAAAGCTTTTACGCCTTGATTACGGTCATATAGCCTTTCTCAGAAAGATGAGGTACAATAACAGCAGTGTGTAAACCAGTTAAAAATATCTGATAATGTAACTTGACTGAACGCCCACTCTATGGCTTTGGCTAATTCTTGATAATTAGTAGTCTTGATAAAACGGAGAATAATTTTAAGCTTTGACCAGAGATTCTCAATTGGTGAGAAATCTGGTGAATAAGGAGATAAGTATATTAATTTTGCCCCTTTTTTTTCGATCGCTTTTTTCACTTCTTCTCCCAAGTGAATGGGACAATTATCCATAACTACACAAGCACCTTTCCATAGTTTTGGCACAAGTTTTCTGATAATAAAAGCTTCAAATGTAATTGCATCAGTTGGGCCTATTAGATTAACCGATGTCAAAATTTCCTTGACTGACATTGCTCCAATTATTGAGACATTTTTGCCACGTTTAGTTGGTTTTGGCCCCCGGGCTCTTTGACCTTTCAAAGCTCTAGCATATAACCTAACCATTGCTAAATTAACTCCAGATTCGTCAATAAATATTAAGTCTTTCAAACTAATTTTTTTTATTTTTTGCCAGAACTCACATCGCAGGAGTTGAACTCGGTCGGTGCCTTTGTCCGAGGGGAAGAGAGTTTTTTTTTGACAGTAATATCTAAGATTTTTATCCTTCTTGCTATTGTCGCTCTACTAACGGAAAATCTAATTTTCCCATAAAGTAAATAACGAAGTTCTTCAAGAGTAGCATCATTGTTTGATTCAATCAATTCCCCCAATATGAGTAGTTGCTCTGCATTCAGTTTGCCTTGGGAGCGTGTCACTTTTGCGATAAGTATTTATAATTAAACATTTCTTCGCTTACCAATTAAGCCATTTAAGTAAGCACATCGATGAGCCAATACCTGCCCAATATGTTCTGATTTCCAACTTGCTCCAGATATTTTAATTCGTCTAGCTATTTGCTTAATTCCTGATTCTACTGCGCCAGAGCCAATTGAACATATTTCATCTATGAAGGAAAACTTCGTAATTAATAATTCTTTCTTGGTGCTTTTCTAAATATTTGCAAAAATTAACTGCTGTTTTTCTCTTTAACTCTGTAAATAGTGCTTTTGCACTTTTTACATTTCCTTTCCATAAATATGTTTCTGCTTGCTTCAATCGCTTCATTGAACCCCCTACTTTCTGAAGATTTTCATTCAAATTATACCAGTCCAGAATTTCCCTTCTGTCCTGTTTACAACTAATTTCCTTGAATATATTCCATACACCATCATGTCCATCACCTAAACAATTTACTGGTTTTGCTAGTGGCTGTTGATTTGCCCAACTAACGAGCATCTCATTTTGGTCGAAACTGGCTACTATGCCTCCTTCCGAGACAATTGCTTTATAGTCTTTCCACTCTGATTTTTCTCGCCTGTGGTGTTATCAATCGTGCTTTTCCACCGTCTGCACTTAACTCGGTAATATCTGCTGTTGCTACAGGCTGCTCAAATTTTTGATAGTGTACTAATATGAGTTGTGTCTTCGCTGGAACCGTAATCCCTGTTATATATTCAATATCTTTGGCTGCATTTTGATATGCAACATTAGCACTCAGTCTTAAACAACAGTTTTCTAAATGTGGACTCAATCTACTCCCACTCCCACACCCTAGTTTATCTGCTTGCTTTTGGGTGATGCTTAAATCACCTAATGTACTTTTTAATCTCTTTACCCTTCCTGCTTTTGTCCCGCTCGCTGAGTAGATAAAAAAATTCCGATCTGCGGTGTCACATGAGTTAACACCTTATCTTTAACCGTGATCTCGATATCTTCTAATGTTTTCAACGATTTCGGGTCACAATCAGCATACAGGATTGCCGAAATAGCCTCTACATATGTTTGAATCGCCTGTTGTTGTTCGGGAGTCATGATTCATTCGCCACAAATTAAGACATCATTACTATTTTCGCCTATTTTGCTCAACAATAGCTCAAAGCTACTATTCTGCTTTTTCTGAGCATTTATACTTATTGCAAAAGTGACACGCTCCCGTTTGCCTTTGACTCCACATCGGTGAGTTCGGGGAGTAATGTTTTTTGTTTCACGATATTGTTTAAGCAATTTTTGTACAAAGCTGAGGGCTACAGAAAAACGTTTAGCTATTGCTTTTTGTGAAATCGGTTCAGTATGATAAGTATCAAGGATTTTTTGTCTAAAATCAATCGAATAAGTTTTCATTTTTAACAATGTATGAAGAGGAGTACAAGTAAACGTGTTGTGAGTCAACCAGAGCGTGCTGTCAGAAAAATGCTATTATGTGTGCTATCGCTTTCGGGTGGCTTGACTGAACCATATAATTATAGTTCATTCGATGTGTGTTCTCTGTTTGACCCTCATGAATGAGTGTCAGTAACATCATACCTCATCTTTATGAGAAAGGCTATAAGAACCTCTAACACTTTTGCCATCAATGGGGATAATCTCGCCAACTATCGAACCAAGCATACTTTTAAGCCACTTCGCTAAACATTGTTCTAAAGCATCAGGATTGATTTTTTCAAAGACTCGTCGAAAAGTATCGTCACTCGGGATACCATTGGGTAATTCGAGAAATTCCTCTAACCATTGCTGTTTAGCGATGCCATAATTTTCCATGTCTTCCCAACCTTCTGCACCGCCAATGACGGCTAAAATAGAGATTACTAAAATATCTTTTAATAAGTGTTTTTTGGTTCTTTGAACTCTGGGGTTGGGGAGCTCTGCTACATAATTCAATAAATTGGCTTGGATTTCGCGAGCGAGGTGTTAAATGTCGTTTTTCTGCTCTTTTAGCTTGAGATTTTACAGCGAGTTTCAATCGAGGTGCAAAACTATTTTTCATTGTCTTTAACTCCGTTTCAACTTGATTGACTTTGTGAAGAGTCAAACTTGATTATAGGTTTGAGTTCGGTTCACAGGTATAAAGTCTATTGGCGTTTTTTTGTCAAGTACAATTTATACCAAATTAGATGAGCTTACCCTGGATAAAAAGCAGTGGCAGCGATTATATTACAAAAATCAGCAAGCATACATGGCTCTCCTGAACTTATGGTTATAAGTTTATCTGATCAGAAAAGCAAGCTAATACGCGATTCCTAAAATTATTAAAATTAGAAAAACCCTACCCTTGCCGCATTATCAACTTAATCCGATTGTTAATTCCTTCCATGACTCCACTTGTTGTGCGATGAAGAAAGTAGTTGCAAATACCCTCAAAATGATTCTCAATTGTTGATGCAGCTTCTCTAAAAAATACTTGTGCATGATTAGCCATTCTTTGATTTTCTTCTGCCCTTTTTGGACCGTCAAATTAGTCTCATATATTTCTCTAAATTTTTCTTTCATCTCATACGCAATTCGCAAACATTCGGATTTTCCTAGTGTGACTTCTAATTTATCAATCTGGTCTTGATTCAAATTTTCTCGATTACTTAATAATAAATATTTACTTTGCCTATCTGTTATTCCGGCTGCTCTACGTAACTTATTTAAGTCTTTATTAACTACTTTCATGACATGAAAACGATCAATAATAACTTTGGCATTTGGGAATACTTTTTTGATAACTTTAGGGAATCCTCCCCACATATCAACACTGACTTCCTCAACTTGCTCACGAACCTCAATTGCTTGTTGCACTTCTGACTTGAATGATTTTTTCACAGCGATGAGAATCAATCATCTCAATTAAATTACCTTCGCCCAGGTCACTCACAACAGTAACAAAATTTCCTTGACCTTTTCGCATACTTATCTCATCCAGACCAATTTGTTTAACCCGTTGCCAATTCGGTTTTTTTTAGGGTGTTTACCTGCTTAAATATTCCTTTTATTTCGTCATAACTCAGTCCTTCTTCTCGTCCAATTTGCTCCATGCTCGATTGTTTAACACGCTCATAAATATTTTGTTTATATTGTTGAGTATGCCGTCTTTTAACGTCCCAACAATCTAATTTTTCTGTGGGATACCGTTGACATATAGGACAGTAAAACTGCCGTCGTGGGATTTTTAGATATACAGGACGACGGTAGTGCCCTGAAGGAAAGGATCAGAGTACGTTATGATTAGAGAAGTGTTTGCCATAGCGTGATATGACATTAGAA
>NZ_JAUBPI010000179.1:0-4343 GCF_036700645.1 Microcoleus sp. S36b_A4
CTGACTACTTTTTCTTTGAAGCATCTTCTCAAATCCCCTTGACAACTGCCATCCAAGCTTAACTTGTTACGAATGCTAATACCCGGATTGAAGACTCAAACGCGCTGATGGCAGACTCGTAACGCCCGACAACTGTTCACAGAAATTCTATGTGGAAAGAATTTGGCCCAACTGGTTGGCGTATTGCAAACAAGACTTATAGGTAAAAAGAATCGATGAGTGACGCAAGCATTAACGGAAACCAACTCACCGAAAGTTGTACCAATTTAGTAGAACTCCTACAAAACAGAGCCCTACACCAACCAGAGCAGAAATATACATTTCTGTTAGACGGAAAAACTGAAACCGCCAGTTTGACTTATCGAGAGTTAGATGCGATCGCCCGATCGCACGCAGTGCGACTTCAGACATTGGCAGTCAGTGGCGAACGAGCCTTACTGCTTTTCCCGCCAGGATTGGACTATCTCGCCGCCTTTTTCGGATGTTTGTACGCCAAAGTGATCGCGGTTCCCCTCTATCCGCCGAAGCTGAAACGGAATTTAGCGAAAATTAGTGCGATCGCCAAAGACGCAGGAGCAACAGTTGCGATCGCTCCCGCGCGACACCTGGAAAATTTAGAGCAGCTATGCGAACAAGCGCCGCAACTCAAAGGGCTGCAATGGCTGAGTGCAGAAGCGCTTTCCGATGACGGCGAAAAGTGGCAGCAGCCACCCATCCATCCCGATGAAGTGGCTTATCTTCAGTACACTTCCGGCTCAACCTCCACGCCCAAAGGCGTAATGGTGAGCCACGCAAACGTTTTGTACAACATTGAATACATTCATCGAGGCTTTAACCACGATTCCGAAAGCGTTGCGGTAACGTGGCTTCCCCCCTTTCACGACATGGGGTTAATTGACGGATTGCTCAAACCTTTGTATCTGGGAATTCCCTCTTACTTCATGCCACCAGCCGCGTTTATTCAGAACCCGATGTGCTGGTTGGAAGCGATTTCGCGCTACAAAGCTACCCACAGTGGCGGGCCAAATTTTGCTTACGACTTGTGTGCTAGCAAAATCAGCAAAATCTTGGGCGATGGTCAAAAAATGCTCGACTTGAGTAGTTGGCGCGTCGCCTATAACGGCGCAGAACCGATCCACAAAGAAACCCTAGAGCGATTTACCAAAGCTTTTGAGCCCTGCGGTTTTCACGCCGATGCCTTTTGTCCTGCTTACGGAATGGCAGAAACTACGCTAAAAATTGCCACGGTTCGCAGCGGAATAACACCGACTTTCTTAGCTGTTGATGCTGGGGCGCTGGAAAATAATCACATTGTAGAAGTTTCCGAAGGCGAGGGGGGCGCGAGAACTTTAGTCGGCTGCGGTTTCCCTGAATTTGGCACTAAAGTTGCGATCGTCAATCCCGAAACTCTGACACAATGCCAGCCGCAAGAAGTCGGAGAAATTTGGGTAGCTGGCGAAACAGTGGCGCGAGGCTATTGGAATCGCCCAGAAGAGACAGAAAAAACCTTTCAAGCATATCTTTCAGATACCAGCGAAGGGCCATTTTTGCGAACAGGAGATTTAGGCTTTTTACGTGATCGAGAACTGTTTATTACAGGGCGACTCAAAGATTTGATTATCATCCGAGGTCGCAATCTTTACCCCCAAGATATAGAAAGAACAGCAGAGCGCAGCCATCCCAGTTTGCGACAGGGGGCGATCGCGGCATTCTCGGTGGAAGTCGCAGGCGAAGAACAGCTCGTTATCCTGCCAGAATTACAATCTCGCAAAGCGCCGGATAATGCCGAGGAAATTATCAGCGCCATCCGAACCCGCATTGCTCAAGAATATGAAGTCCAAGTTTATGGAGTAGTGCTGATTAAGCCGGGAAGCATTCCGAAAACCACCAGCGGTAAAATTCAACGTCGCGCCGCCTATGCTGACTTTCTAGCTGACAATTTGGAAGTTGTCGCCAGTAGCATTTTAGAGTTAGCTGATTTGGTGGAAATCGACGATCGACTCACCCGAGAAATTCTGCTGAAAGCAGAGTTAGAAGAACGGCAGTCGCTGCTTGAAACTTACCTTTGGCAGCAGGTAAACCGCCGGGGAATTCATTCCCCTGCTAATAGCCAAAGTCTGCTAAAACTGATATCTTGCACCATTGTCAAGAACGGGCAAGATGCCCGTTCCACAAAGAATGAGTTTTCTTGTGGAACAGGCATCTTGCCTGTTCCTAAACAAGTAATTGAGGATGGTGCAAGATGTGAGCTAAAGGCGACGGAAGAGGAATCTTCAACCCACTTCAGTGCCAGCGGGAAAACACCAAATATTATCGATCGACCGCTCAGTAGTTTTGGACTAGATTCTTTAAGAATTTTTGAGTTAAAAAATCAAATAGAGAGTGACCTGGGCGTTACTGTATCGGTTGCCGATTTGTTTGAGGATAGGACCATTGCTCGACTGGCAGTGCAAATTCTAGAGCAACTAACGCTCTTTCATCACTCTGGATAAAATAAAACAACGGCATACCAACTTTATCCAGAGTCTAATGTTGTATATCCACGAAACTTATTCATCATATTTAATAGTTCTAGAAATCCGGCTTTTAAGCTAGGAATATCAAAAATCAAGAGCCAAGGCTTGAGGAAATTGTAAAAGACATAGGGTTGAATTATCAGTCGCAAATTATTTAACGTAGATTTCCATCCTCCACTAAAATTCCACCACTCATGCTGACTATATTTTAAAGGTTCTTGAGATATACCCTGTGGCCCAACGCAATTTAAGCTCTGGGATTCCTCTGACACACTCTCACCTGTCACTTGATTATTTCTCTGGTTTGTTTGTAAGCTAATTAACAAAAATGCACAACTAACTATTTCCCACCACTTGGCTATTTGCTGATAACTTGTTACCCGAAAATCGGCCCAGCCTAGTTCGTTTTTGGCTTGCTTTAATCCGTACTCAATCCAATTCCTAAAACCATAGTGATTCCCAATACTCGAATATAAATCTCCGGAAATATTAGTCATTAAATACCAAGTATTAGTTTTTCGCTCCCGCAAAAAATCACTGGTTATCTTCCAGTACCTCACCTCGCCAGAACCCGGACAAATGATTTCTTGAATATATCTTGTCTGTTCATTGCCATTAGAAAATACCCGGTCAAATGTTTGCCAGTCACCGTAAGTAACTTCTTCTTTATTCAACCAAGCTTTGTGATTGGAGCGAATTGCCACTACATATTTGAGGTGCAATTTATTTAGCCCTTGTATAAATGTAGAGCTTTCCCCATATAGACTATCAGCTAATACCTGCTCGATTTTAAATCCCATCCCCTCTAGTTCGGATCTAATTTCTAGGGCTAGTTGAGGTTTAGTCTTATATGTGTCTTCTGGTAGGAGAGTTGCTTGTGGTTTGAAAACTTTAAACATTAATGGAAATAGCGTGTTTCCGACTACACCATAGGCATTAACGGATACTATTCCATTCTCTACCTTGCCGAGATTACCAATATATTGTCTCGCCACATAATCGGTAGTGTTTCCCTTTTTTTTGTCTCCGGTTTCATCTATTATTAATATAATTTTTTTTCCAGCGACTCTCTCTAGTATTAACGACAATCTTAATTGTTGACAAGCCTTAATATCCCAGGGGGAAACAGTTAAAAAATGATGGAGAGATTGTTCATTTTTTAATCCGACAACTTTCGCTATTTCTGTTAGCGATTTTCGCTTGATTCCCGAAATCATCCCTATAATTAGATACTTGAAGTTTTCAAAACTTCTTACCTCGGGAAATAGATGTTGATAGGCAAGACAGTATTCGTCTACAAAACTGAATGTAGAGACTGCTGGGCGGGGTACGACCATACATTTTAACTATTTGATGACTTCAGGAATATTATACTATGGCTAAAGTGATGAAAGAGCGGTAATCCTTCTTGTGCTAATCGTTCTCGAACAGCGGCAATGCAGCGGTTGGCTTCAAGAATCCAAGTTTCTAAGGTTAGCAAGCAGTTCAAATGAAATTGAGAAAACGTCCGGCGGTAAGGTTGTCTCTGAAACTCGGGGCATTCTGCTTCTAAAAGGGCGAGTCGGGTTTTGAAAGTAGCTTCAGGCATCGGTTTTCCCCCTTTACCTAGAATTACTCTTACCTCTGCTCTGAAGTAATTTCGACGGTTCCATTGGCCGCATCGACTGTTAAAAACAGCTACGTCTACAGGCTTTTTAAGTGTTGGCATTTTCTGGTTGGCATTTTCTCATTGACATTTGATTGGCTACTTGTTAAGCTGTTGTGCATTTAAAACGCATAGTGGTATAATATAACATAATGATATTCAGACAAAGTGAATGCCTGCTA
>NZ_JAUBPI010000180.1:0-4301 GCF_036700645.1 Microcoleus sp. S36b_A4
CGCTCATGTTTCTGGGTCAAAAAAGCTTTATGATGTGATATTACCACGAACTGTTACTATTTTGGAGATGTCTATTGCTATTTTTTTTGACAATGCAGCTTACAACAATACTCACATCTTGCACCATTCTCAATTACTTGTTTAGGAACAGGCAAGATGCCTGTTCCACAAGAAAAGTCATTCTTTGTGGAACGGGCATCTTGCCCGTTCTTGACAATAGTGCAAGATATCAGAATAGTTATTATGCAAGCACCAAAACACTACTCACAAACTGTAGAAAGCATTGGCGAAATAGACTACAATCCAGTACCGCCAAAGCGCTCGGAACGGGTAATCATGCGCGCTAAATTCAAAGGGCGTAAAAAACCTCTGCCGTATATTTTCGATGAAGAACGATCGTAGAGCATTTCTGCGTGTAGGTAAATTAATCAACTATTTTGCAAAATAGGGATGTACCCTTTTGACTTACTTCAAAAAGATGAACTTGCCATTATTTCCATCTACATCCATCTTGATTTGAGCAATGTAAAACTGGCTCTGTACAACTTCACCTTCAGGGGTAAAGGAAATTTCACCGAGAGGGGTATTGTACTTTCCAGCTAGGATTTGCTGATTCAGCTTTGTGCGTAACTCTGCCAATGACAACGCGCTGAGTTTGGTTTTACTATCCAAAGCTTTCAAGGCTTCCACGAATACTTGTACGGCAGTGAAGGCTTGAGCACTAAACTGCGGTGGTTCCTTCTTGCTTTGCTTTACATAAGCATCGCGGAAGGCAGCATTGATTTCGCCTGGGGCTTCGGGACTATAGGCTTGAGCAATGATAATACCATCGCAGAGTGCTTGACACACCGAGAAGATATTAGATGTGTTCAAACCATTGCCGCCAACGATCGTACCTTGATAACCCAGTTCCCGCAGTTGCCGGATCGAGTTACCTCCATCCGCTGCCAATCCTGAAATAACAACTAAGTCGGGTTGGAGAGCGAGTGCATTACCAATTTGAGCTTGGAAGTCCGTGTCAGTAGTTTGGAACTTTTGGACGGTGACGATATCCAGCCCTTGGTTTTTAATCGCTTGCTGGAAAATTTTTGTCTCCGATGTCGTAAAAGCGTCATTTTGAGCATAAAAGACAGCGACTTTTTTAATCTTAGGATTAAGCTTAAGCGCTGCCTTTACTGCATTGGGAGCTACAAGCGAAATAGGTGCAGAGACACGCGCAATATACTCACCAATCTCAGGAATCCCTTTGGCAGTATTCGATGCGCCAATGACTGGCACTTTTGCTCGTTCTGCGATTGGATTGGCACTAAATGCCTGCTGAGAAGATGATGGCCCAACAATGCCAACCACTCGATCTTGATTAATTAGAGTTTGGAAGGCGTTGATGGCTCCTGCTTCATCTCCTCCAGTGTCTTGAAACACCATTTTAATAGGAGTACCATTAACACCTCCCCTCTCGTTGAAATATTTCTCAGCAATTTTGACACCACCCACTGATTCTTGAGCTAAAAGAGCATAGTTGCTGGTTTGCGAGAATGCTGCTCCAATTGGAAGGGCAGTGGCCCAATTGGGTGTAGCTGCTGCTGGTGTATTGCTCGGAGTATTAGTGGTGGTGGTAGGTTGATTGGTTTGACTGCAAGCAACAACCAGTAAAAAAGTGATGAACGAGGTGAGAATGTGAGTAAAGATACTTTTCTTAAACATCTTAGGACTTCCGCAGTGAGTATGTGCAACTACAATAGTCCTGAACATTTAGTTAGGTAATTGGTAATTGGTAATTCTATCTTACTCCCAACTTTCGCCAACTGAGATAAGGCGAAACTAGCCAGCGGCTGTTAATTACTCATCTAAGAATTGTGCTGAATATTTAAACAGTTGACTGTTGACTGTTGACAGTTAACAAAGTTACAGTATTATGCCTTCTTCCTGACATCCGTTACATCCGTTACAAAATCCGCTGCCGAACTTTCTTCGCGCCGATTTCCCCACCAAACCCCTGCTGCAAAAGTCAGAGATGCGATCGCAACTCCTCCCCCTATTCCCGCCCACCATAAAGACACGGGTAAATTATTAAAATTAATTTCTGTTACCTTTGGAGTTGCGTCTTTCTTTTCCTCGTCTTTTGAGGGCTTGTTGTCGCCGCGCAAAGATTGTGCGTAAAGTTGAGGTGCTCGCTGCGTTACTATCAAATCTCCCTCGAATAAACCCCTCTTCACTTCAACTAAATCTCCCGCAGTTTGACCGAGTTCAATTTCAACCGCTTGATAAGCATTGCCATTTTGGACGTAAACGGTTTTTTTCCCGCTAACATCCACTACCGCCGCACTCGGAATTGCTAAAATATTTGTGGCAGTTTTGTCTGTTAAAATCTCCAACTCAGCAAACAGTCCGGGCTTTAATTCACCGTTAATATTATCTAGTTCTGCTTTCACCGGCACCACCCGCGTTTCTCCTGACACGGATGACCCAATTAAGGCGATTTCTCCATTGAAAGTGCGATCGGGTAAATTAGCGACTTTTACCCTGACTTCCTGACCCTGTTTTACTTGATTCAGGTCTTTTTCGTAAATATTGGCTGTGGCAAAAACGCGGCTGTCATTTAAGAGGCTCATCAACGGTTTTTCAGCGTTTACTGATTCTCCTGGGGTGATTTCGCGATCGGCTACCGTGCCCGAAATCGGAGCAACTACGGTAACGAGTCCTCGATCGTTGGCAACAGTTCCTAATTGTTGCAGTCGCGCTTGATAGGCTGCATCAGCCAAGCGAATGCGCGACTGAGCGACTTCGACGGCAGTTTTGCCGCGTTTGACTTGGTTCTCGGCTTCTAGGACTTCCCGGCGGCTCTGAGCTCTGGTAAGTTGAGCTTTTGCTTCTGCTACTCTGCCTTGAGATTCCCGCAATTCCCGCATTGGGAGGTCTACTTCGGCTTGTTTAATTTCGGTTTCGGCTTTGATAACTTCAGGACGGCTTTTTGCCTTCGCCACAGCGGCTTTTGCTTCGGCGAAGTGGGCTTGCGATTCCAGCATTGTGCGTCGCGCGATCGCCCCAGATGCCACTAATTCTTTGTCGCGATCGAACTGTTCTTTAGCCACAGTCAGTTCTGTTTCGGCTCGCGCTATGTCGGCTTGCGCTATTTCAACTTGACGCTGATAGTTTTCTTTAGCGGCTTGCACCACGGAACGCTTATTTACTAATTCTTGTTCTTGCTGGTACTGCTTAGTTACCGCTGCCAATTGGGTTTGGGCTTGGGCGATTTCTGCTGCAGATATCTGACTTTGGCGATCGTAATTTTCTCGTGCTAGTTTGAAATCTCCTTCCGCTTGCTGCAAATCGGCCTCAGCTTCGGCACGTTTCGAGAGAGATTCAACCCGCAATTGTCCTAATTCTGAACTCGATACAACCGCAAGGGCTTGACCTTTTGATACTTTGTCCCCAGGCTTAACCAGCAACTCTACTACTTTCCCAGCAACAGGAGCCGTAACTTCTACTTTTTCGTTGGGTAAAGTTTCAATTTCTCCAGTAGTTTTAATGCCGATATCTAGTCTCTGGCGCGTGGCAGGGGAGATTTTAATTCCTAACCGTTTTGCTGTTTCGGCATCGACAGAAATAGCAGCAGGAGTTTCAGTTGTTTCGCCGCTATGGTGAAATTCATTTCCGTGGCCAGCGTGGGCAAAAACAGCGGCAGGATAACTTAGCAAAATTAGGCTGAACAAACTTCCCGAAAAGCTGCTAATAATTGCCGGACATTGAGCATATTTATGAAATATCATCGTTGGCATTGTCCTTGAAATCAGGTTGAGTACCACAGGTTTAGCAGTTGGTATTTTGCCAAGGTAAGTAAATGATACCCATTAAGTAAAGTTACTTATTAGCATTTTCCAAGAAGCGACCGCTAAGCAATGACCGAGAGCTAGAAATGCTCTACTCAACCTAGTATTTCACGGTCAAATGAAATTAGGATGAAATTTCGCATCAGCAGCCCAGATGCCCACCAGATTCTAAAATACGAAGATAAGTTGTGCCTAATGACAAGCGATTGTGCTGTAGATTTTTTTCCGTTTTTTTAATCTCTGCTCGCGCTTCAATTTCGTTTGTCAATGCGCTCACTAGCTCATCTACGGCTGCATTTGATTTATAAGTGGTGTTTAATTCCAAGCTATTCAATATCATAAACTACCCTATCTATCTATATAGATTTTTGCTGACGTATCTACTACTTTAGAGCAGGGTAAGAGCATCTCAATCAGGCTTGACACAAGCACTTGAGAATCTGCATCATATAGTCATCATTCATCGCCGCT
>NZ_JAUBPI010000181.1:0-4139 GCF_036700645.1 Microcoleus sp. S36b_A4
GGAGCGGAATGAAGCGAAAGTTTCACGTTCCGTTCTGAAGGAGAGGTAGGGGTGGCAACGCCCCTATCGACTCTAACTTCTTCGGACGGAATCCCGACCCCTGTATCTGAAACCGTTAATTCAACACATTTTTCTACACACCGTAATCGAACCGTAATTGTTCCCGCTAGCGTAAACTTAAAGGCATTTGATAATAAATTGAGAACAATTTTTTCCCACATTTCGCGATCGACATAAATCGCTTCGGGCAAGGTTGGACAGTCAACAATCAGCGACATTCCCACCCGTTCAATCAGCGATCGAAACGTGCTGGCAAGTTCCGCCGTATAGGTTGCCAAATCTACAGGTTCATAAGATGCTTGGACTCGACCTGCTTCGATGCGTGAGAAATCGAGCAAGCTATTGACGAGTTTGAGCAGCCGCATTCCGTTACGCTGCACCAACTGTAATTGTTCGCGTTCTTGAGGTGGAATTGTTCCATCCAGGTTGGCGATCGTGTCTTCTAAGGGAGCCAGCATCAAGGTGAGTGGCGTGCGGAATTCGTGAGACACATTGCTAAAAAACGTGGTTTTAGCAAGGTCTAACTCAGCTAATGCTTCGGCACGTTTACGCTCTTGTTCGTAAGCTTGGGCGTTGGCGATCGCTGTTGTCACCTGCCCTGCCATCAAGTCAAAAAAACCTTTGTAATCATCATCAAACGTTCTCAGCGGACTCACTCCAGCAATCAGGAACCCGAAGGTTTCACCCGAGCGAGCTAGTGGTAGAACTACCGCTTGATGGGGACATTGGGACCACGCGCCGCCCGGTAAAAGTCCAAATTGCGCCTCCAAATCTTCAATGATTCTGCTTTCGCCCGTCTCTATGACTTGCTTCAATTGCCACTGGCACTTTTGGGCGGATGTAACCTCGATCGCCTCACAAGAGGCAAGGGTTCCGGCTGCTAACCTTGTTGTACCCGCGAGTCGTGCGATCTCGTTTTCGCCATCGAGTAGATAAAACAGCGCAAACGGGATGTCATGGGCGTTATTGGTCAATACGGTGGCGGACATCTCGCAAGCTGTTTCTACCGTCTTGGCCGTGACTGTTTCTGCTGCTAATTCGCGCAACGTTGCCAAGCGGCGATCGCTCAAAACGCGCTGAGTGTCCTCGCTACAGGCGCAGAAAATGCCCCCCACAGGGCCATCATCATTCGCCACCGGACTGTAGGAAAAGGTAAAGTAGGTTTCCTCTGTATACCCGTTGCGCTCCATCACCAGAAGCAATTCTTGATTCCACGTCGATTGTCCCTGGTTCAAAACCGCTTCTGCTTGTGGCCCTAGCGTGTCCCAGATTTCAGCCCATACCTGTGAGGCAGGCTGACCTAGTGCTTGCGGATGTCGTTTGCCGAGCATAGGAATGTAAGCATCGTTATAAAACTTGGTCATCTGCTGTCCCCACCAGACGAACATGGGGTAGCGAGAGCCTAAGATGATCCGAATCGCGGTTTTCAAGCTTTGCGACCAGGTTTCAACGGCACCAAGGGCGGAAAGCGACCAGTCGTGCGATCGCATCAGCATCGCCATCTCGCTATTGCCTGCAAAAATCTGTTCGACGAGTTGATACTGCTGGATCATGCGCTTGTCTCTCTATTGGGCCCGCACCAAGGGGGCAACGATACTATCTCGGCTGACCGGGCTGGTTTAGCTAGATGACGCCAGAAACCCAGCGGAGATCGCCTGTTGCTGCTCAACTTTTACAGCATAGGCTGCCAGAGCGAGCGCTGGAATCTGCCCGCCGGGCGATCGTCTAGGATCTGTCGAATTTTACGCATGAAAGCATAGCTGTCCATCTGTGGCATTTCGATCTCATATCAATTCCGCCACAGCCGGAACGATCGAGCTTTGGTTTTTTTAGCCCATGGAAACCAGAGATCGCTTTAATCAAAAACGGTGGTTTGAGAAGAAAAAGGCAGCACTGAAATAATACGAATTCCATTAGTGGGATCTGCCTGTGAGACAGTTTGACCCCACCATACAGCCAGCGCTTGGTGGTGGGTATTTCTCGTAATCTTCATTTTTCTTTGTGAAAGATACTTGCAAAATTTTTGGCATCGTGCTATGGTTAAAAGGTTTGAGACTTAAAAAATCAATAGAGGTAAAACCCCGCAGAATGAAACAATTGGGAACCCATCTGGTCGCTGATGCTTGGCAGTCTCCAGGAGACCTGCTCAACGATCCTGAACGTATCCGCCGCGCTATTCTCGATGCGATCGAAGCCGGAGGAGCTACTCTCATCGATTTGTGCGTACACCAGTTTAGTCCTCACGGAGTGACAGCTACTGCTACTTTGGCAGAGTCTCATATAGCAATCCATACTTGGCCTGAACACGGTTATTTTGCTGCAGACTTATTTTTCTGCGGAGCCGGCGACCCTCACCGAGCCATGAAGGTGCTACAGACAGCTTTGGAAGCTAAACAGGTAAAACTCACTGAGTTCACGCGCGGTTTCGAGCCAGGGGTGGGAATCGTAGGTTCTGCTTGTGAAGAGCAGTATGCCCCTCGTTCAGTAGAAACGATTGCCGCCAGAGGATGATGGCCAATTAGCGTAACTTTGAACATTTTATGCTAGGTTTTGTTTAAAATCCCACGGATCGAACCGTGGGATTCTTGTTGGAATTTACTTTTTCATTAATAAAGGGCGGACAACTAAATAACCTGCACCGAAAGCTGCAATCACAATCAGAAAAATCGCGATCGCCAACCACAATCCGCTTAAATCTGAGTTTTTTTTGAGTTGAGAGCGGACACGGTAAGGAGTTTCCGGCACTTCTGTAAATAATTTGTCGGGAAGTGGCTGCGGCATAGAGGTGGCTGTTGGCTCCGGTTCCGGTAGTGGGAAGGGGAAAGCCACTGTCTGAGGTGGTTGAGGTATGGCAGAGTTAGTCTGCGAGGTTACAGGTGGTGGGGGCGGAGGTTCAACGCTGAAATTAAATTTGACTGACGGCATTTGAGGCATCCCTGTCTGGGTGATGCTCTGAGCCGAGTTGACTACTTGCTGTAACTGTTGGGATACTTGAACTACTGTTTCTACTTCTCGCCGCAGTTGTTGATTTTGTTGGACTAATTGCTGATTGTGGGTTTTGAGAGAGTCTACCATCGCTTGGGCTGCTTGCAGCTCGGCCGTGACTTCTCGATAGAGGGAAATTGGTACCGATGGAGAGTAACTATTTGAGTTTTCAGGGGAAGTATTGTCAGATAAGGTAGTATTTTGCATAATTGTAGATGGCGAGGGTGAACTTGTTTTAGTTTAGCCTGAGAGTATTTGCAATTAGATCGATCGCAACACAATTCGTCAAGATATTTGTTACAGATATTGAACGTTAATTTAATTTAATGTTACAAGTTTTTAGTCGATCGCTATGAACACCTACGCACCGGAACAAACTATGTCGCAAAAGTCAAGCACCGAAGAAATGAAATACGGCGAACGCCAGATTTTGGAAGGCGAGTTAATTACTTTTCCGAATCCGCGAGTCGGGCGGCGCTACTCGATTAACATTACGTTGCCGGAGTTTACTTGCAAGTGCCCATTTTCTGGCTATCCCGATTTTGCGACAATTCACGTTACTTATGTGCCAGACGAGCGGGTGGTAGAGTTAAAAGCGCTGAAACTGTACGTTAACAGTTATCGCGATCGCTACATTTCTCACGAAGAATCGATCAATCAAATTTTAGACGATTTTGTGGCAGCTTGCGCGCCACTGGAAGCGACGATTAAGGGCGATTTTTCGCCGCGGGGGAACGTCCACACCGTGATTGAGGTGTCGCATCAGAAGTAGGGTAGTATTAAGCTGTTGTGGGAGTGAGATTTAATTGTGGGGTGGCATCGAAGCGCCCCCCACAATAGTTTTAAGAAATAGGATTGTTAATAAAATTAGTAACTAATGGTAGGGTGCGTCAGGACAGCCCTCTCAAGACAGTCAAAAAGTCGTTCAGACGCTTAAAATCTCGTAGTTTGTAGGGTGTACACTCCGCATCGGTCGAGTTGGTTGCCCACGGGAGAGTATCAGGTCACGGGCGTTTCAACTGAAGTTCCCCCAGTAGGGGGAATGTTCAAATCTCACAAACCCTTGCACTACAAGGAACGATCGCCTTTTTACC
>NZ_JAUBPI010000182.1:0-4128 GCF_036700645.1 Microcoleus sp. S36b_A4
TAAAATCTAAAATCTAAAATCTAAAATCTAAAATCTAAAATCTAAAATCTAAAATCTAAAATCTAAAATCTAAAATCCACAATCCACAATCTAAAATCTAAAATCTAAAATCTAAAATCCACAATCCACAATCTAAAATCTAAAATCTAAAATCTAAAATCTAAAATCTAAAATCTAAAATCTAAAATCCACAATCTAAAATCTAAAATCCACAATCCACAATCTAAAATCTAAAATCCACAATCCACAATCTAAAATCCACAATCCACAATCTAAAATCTAAAATCCACAATCCACAATCTAAAATCTAAAATCTAAAATCTAAAATCGATTGATGGTATTTTCTAGTTTGTCGGCAATGCCTTCAACCCAGTTTTCATCTTGTTTTGTATAGCTGCGGGGCGCGTTAGCACCTAAGATTAAAACGCCTTGGCTGCCGATAGGTTGACAGATGACTCCTTGGGTATTTTCTGGCAAATAGTCAAATTCAATTTTGCCGGGATAAATATTGAGATTTACTAAATAAACTGGTTTATTTTTGTCGAGAACTCGCTGCAAAATCGGTCCTGGTTTGACTTCGGGATTGATGCCTAAAATACCGCGTCGCAATAAAACTTTTCCCTGATACACAATGACGATCGACCTTGTGGCGGTATTTGTCAACAGCAAACGCGACGCCCAGGCTAATTCTATTTTCACGGCATCCGGCAAATCCGGCGCAAATTCAAAACCTTCTTCGCCGATAAGTTTTACGGAATCGGGCGATCGCGCTTGCACCTGCTGCCACAGCAAACCTGTTAAAATCAGCAAAGCGCTGATAATTACTCCCAAAGCGTCCGATCGAGCTTGAGAATCTGTAATTTGCTCTGTCAGCAACCGATTTACCATTAGCAGCGTACCTGCTAACCCTCCTGCAACTAAGGGCAATTGCCGCAAAACTTTATTGGGATCAGATTTAGTCATTAGTCATTAGTCATTAGTCATTAGTCATTAGTCCTTAGTCATTGGTCATTGGTAATTGGTAGTTGGTAATTTAACTAATGCCAACTGCCAACTGCCAACTGCCAAGTGACTTTATCCTACTTCTCCAATTTCGACAATTCGCTGGAAGAGATAACCGGTGCCACGGGCGGTGAGAATTAATTCGGGATTGCTGGGGTCGTCTTCCAACTTTGCCCTCAGCCGCGAGATGTGAACGTCCACTACGCGGGTGTCTACGTGGCGTTCTGGCGTGTATCCCCACACTTCCTGCAAAATTTCTGATCGGGAAAAAGGCTCTCCAGAACGGCTGACAAGCAGTTCTAACAGGCTGAATTCCATGCCAGTGAGCCGAATTCGTTCGTCGCCTTTGTAAACTTGGCGCTTGTTGGTGTCAATCCTAATATTGGTGACGTGGATGACTCCGGAACTAGGAATTCCCGATGCGCCGTTTTTGTCAACCCTCCGCAGTACCGAACGGATGCGGGCTTCGAGTTCTTTGGGAGAGAAAGGTTTGACGACGTAATCGTCGGCACCCAATTCTAAACCGGTGATGCGATCGGCTACGTCTCCCAAAGCAGTTAGCATGATGATCGGTACGTCTGACTCTTTACGCAACTCCTGACAGACGCCATAACCGTCTAGCTTCGGCATCATCACGTCCAAAACCACTAAGTCGGGTTCGGTGTTGCGAAATGTTTCGAGAGCTTCTTCGCCGTCAGCAGCGGTGACGACATCGTAGCCAATCATGGAAAGGCGAGTCTCCAGAATGCGGCGGATACTGGCTTCGTCATCGACTACCAGAATTTTTTCTTTATGGTTTTCCAAGTTACCGAGCACTCCTTAAGTTACATTTCAGATAATGTTATTTTTTTGTACCCTATCATAGAAGACACAAATTGAATCATGGGCGGTGATCGGTCTGAAAGCTTGATAATTGCTTTAACTCAGACTTTTCTAAATTTTAAGGGTGACTATTTATCATAAAACAATGCCTAAGCCTCGAATACAATATATTTGTCGGGAATGCGGCTATGATTCACCACAATATTTTGGCAGATGTCCTAGCTGTCAGAAGTGGGATTCTTTTGACGAGCAGTTAGAGCAACCTACTGCTGGTGTGCCGCGGGCTGGTTTAACTGGGGTGACAACTAAGACAGTGGGCGGTTCGCCCCCTGATAAGTCGAAGGGTCAACCAAGGGTATCTTTCAGATTATCGCAGATTTCCGACCAAACTCAGTCTCGCTGGCCTTCTGGTTACGGGGAACTCGATCGAGTTTTGGGAGGGGGGATTGTTCCGGGCTCGCTGGTGTTGATTGGGGGGGAACCGGGAATCGGCAAATCGACGCTGCTGTTGCAGGTGGCGAATATGTTGGCCCGCAAGGATCGGATACTGTATGTGAGTGCGGAGGAGTCCGGCCAGCAGGTGAAGTTGCGATCGCAGCGTTTGGGCGTGGCTAATCCGGTTGATTTGTCAAGCAACGGCGGGCATAAATCCGGCAGCAACGGGGAAGCTAAAAGGGATTCCGAGGACAATTCAGCGGAGAATTTCTATTTGCTTCCAGAGACGGATTTAGAAGTTGTTTTGCGGGAGTTGGAAGCGCTGAAACCGAATGTAGCGGTGATTGACAGCATCCAAACTATTTATTTTGCTAGTTTAACATCGGCTCCGGGTTCGGTGGCTCAGGTGCGGGAATGTACGTCTGCTTTGATGCAGGTTGCGAAAAGGGAAAATATTACTTTATTTATTGTCGGTCACGTTACGAAAGATGGAGCTTTGGCCGGGCCGAGGGTTTTGGAACATTTGGTAGATACTGTACTGTATTTTGAGGGCGATCGCTTTGCTTCTCATCGACTTTTGCGATCGATGAAAAACCGTTTTGGCGCGACTCACGAAATCGGTGTTTTTGAAATGGTAGCCAACGGTTTGCGAGAAGTAGATAATCCGTCGGAGTTGTTTTTAGGGAACAGAGATGAATTTTCTCCCGGTACTTCGACGACTGTTACTTGTGAAGGAACTCGACCGATTTTAGTGGAAATTCAGGCGTTAGTTAGCCCTGCAAGTTTTGGTTCGCCTCGCCGCACTACTACTGGTGTGGATAATGCTAGATTGCAGCAAATTTTAGCTGTTTTGGAGAAAAGGGTGGGGATTCCTTTATCTAAATTAGATGTGATTTTGGCGACGGTGGGCGGGTTGAAGGTGGATGAACCGGCGGCGGATTTGGCGGTTGCTATCGCCGTTGTGGCCAGTTTTCGCGATCGGGTGGTTGATGCACGCACTGTTTTGCTTGGGGAAGTGGGTTTGGGGGGACAGGTGCGGCCGGTTTCGCAATTAGAGTTGCGGCTGAGGGAGGCGGCGAAATTGGGTTTCAAAAGAGCCATTATTCCTAAGAATCAACCGGTGCCAGAGTTAGGGATGGAGATTATCCCGGTGGCGAGGGTAATCGATGCAATTATTGCGGCGATTCCGGCTACTCCCGCTCAGTTGCAGCCTGGTGATTTAGAGTTTCAGCCTGTTGATTTGGAGGAAGAGGATTTATCGAATTGAGTTAAAATAGTGATGCTGTAGATTGACTGTAATCAGGCAAAAAATATGTATCAAGTAGACATTGTTGAGGCAAAAGAAAAGCTTCTGGAATTAATCGCAGCGGCGATGAGAGGCGAAGAAGTGGCGATTACTCAAGACAACCAGCCTGTTGTAAAATTGGTAGGAATACCGCCAGCTAATAAGAAGCGATGGCCGTCCAAAGCTGGGAGTGCTAAGGGAATGGTTTGGATGTCGGATGATTTTGACGAACCGCTAGAAGAGTTTAAGGAGTATATGGAATGAGGTTGTTGTTGGACACTCATACTTTCATTTGGTATGTGACAGACAACCCTAGACTTAGCGCCCATGTCAAACTGCTAATTGAGGATGAAAATAACGAGAAGCTAGTCAGTATAGCTAGCATCTGGGAAATGGCGATTAAGCACAGCATAGGCAGGCTAAACTTTAGTCTGCATTTTATGGAGTTTGTCAGACAGCAACTCAGTGTTAGCAATATTGGGCTACTAGAGATTAATCTCAACCATATTTATAGTCATTTCAAATAAATGTGAGACAGAGGCAAGATCATGATAAAATCGATAAAAATAGTTAATTAGAAAAAA
>NZ_JAUBPI010000183.1:0-970 GCF_036700645.1 Microcoleus sp. S36b_A4
CACTTTACTATTGAGCGCGCGATCAAATAACCCAGGCCACGTAACACGCGGGCGATATATTCAGCAAGCCCTAATTAGACTTCAAGCTCTTTCTGAAGTTCTCTAATTGCATTTTGTGCATCCCTGTATGAATCGGTATTTCCCTGTTGCTGATACAACTTAGAGGCTTTCTGAAAATCATTTATTGCTCCCTGTATATCTCGCTGTTGGTTCCGGACAAGAGCCCGATTGTAGTAAGCATCAGCATCGTTAGGATCGAGGCGGATAGCTTCGTTGAAATCGGCTAGTGCACCTTGTATATCTCCCAGTTCATCGCGGAGCAGAGCCCGATTGAAGTAAGCAAAAGTATACTTAGGATTGAGGCGAATAGCTTCGTTGTAGTCGGCGATTGCACCCTGTATATCTCCCTGGTTATAGCGGAAATCACCCCGATTGTAGTAAGCATCAGCATACTTAGGAGCGAGACGAATAGCTTCGTTGTAGTCGGCAATTGCACCTTGTATATCTCCCTGTTGTAAGCGAATAAAACCGCGATAGTTGTAACCCTTAGCATCATTAGGATCGAGGCGAATAAACTCGTTAAAATCGGCTATGGCACCCTGTATATCTCCCTCGTCATAGCGGAAATAACCCCGATTTCCGTAAACTTTACCATAGCTAGGATTGAGGCGAATAGCTTCGTTGTAGTCAGCGACCGTACCCTGTTTATCTCCCTGTTGTGATCGAACAAAACCGCGATTGCTGTAAGCTTCAGGATCGTTAGGAGCGAGGCGAATAGCTTCGTTGTAGTCGGTGATTGCACCTTGTATATCTCCCTGTTGCGCTCGCACAAAACCGCGATAGTTGTAAGCCTTAGCCTCGTTAGGATTGAGGCGAATAGCTTCGTTGTAATCGGTTAGTGCACCCTGTAAATCTCCCTGGTCATAGCGAACAATACCCCGATTGTAGTAAGCATCAGCATAGCTAGGAT
>NZ_JAUBPI010000183.1:1070-3919 GCF_036700645.1 Microcoleus sp. S36b_A4
TGAGGCGAATAGCTTCGTTGCAATCGGTTAGTGCACCCTGTAAATCTCCCTGGTCATAGCGGACAACACCCCGATTGTAGTAAGCATCAGCATAGCTAGGATTGAGGCGAATAGCTTCGTTGCAATCGGTTAGTGCACCCTGTAAATCTCCCTGGTCATAGCGGACAACACCCCGATTGCTGTAGGCTTCAGCATAGTTAGGTTCGAGGCGAATAGCTTCGTTGTAATCGGCGATCGCACCCTCTATATCTCCCTGTTGTGAGCGGACAGCACCCCGACCGTTGTAAGCTTCAGCATCGTTAGGATTGAGGCGAATAGCTTCATTGAAATCGATTTCTCCTGACGGATTGCACTCATTTATGTCAATTTCTTCCACTTGTTGTGCTGACAACTGCGCGACAGCAAATTCAGCAGGTTGCACGCTCGCAATTGTTGCCACGATTAGCGCTGGTGGCAGTCGGTAATAAAAACTCATTTTTTAACCTCTCATGAGCTTTGAGATTTGAGCTCTTAGATTTGAGATTTGACATTTGAGATGGCTACCTCTGAATATTTTACTTTAATCGGACTCAAGCCAAGTGTCATACTCAAATCAACTCGTAGGCTGCGTCAGGCGGAGTGAGAAAGCGATTATTATTAAGGGTTGAGGCATCTGACGCACATTACTCTATTTTAGATGGCTCCCTCGGAATATTTTACTTTAGCTTTTAACTGCCGCCCACTGAGTTACGGGTGCAAGTGGCTTCCAACCCTGAAAAGAACCGATCGCCTCTACTCGCTGAATCCCAATTCTAATGAGTTCCCCGCCATAACGATCGTGCCATTGCAAAACTTTAAACTCGCTCTCAACTGTCACCGCATTAACAACTAATCGGCCGCCTTCACCTAAAGCATTCCAGCAAGTTTCCAGCACAGATTCTGCCGTGACACCGCCACCGATGAAAATAGCATTCGGTTGAGGCAAATTTGTCAGGGCTTCCGGCGCTTCTCCCGCAACCATTTCGAGTTCGGGAACACCGAAAGTAGAGGCATTTTCGGCGATGTATTCCAATCGAGTCGGATGGCGTTCGATCGCGATCGCCCTGCACCGAGGATGACTCCGCATCCATTCGATCGCGATCGAGCCGCAGCCCGCCCCCACATCCCAAAGCAACTCTCCGGGAATCGGTGCTAACGTTGACAGAGTAACGGCTCGAACCTCCCGCTTGGTAAGTTGTCCGTCGTGGCGATAAGCAGCATCCGGCAAACCCGAGGTACGAGGGAAAATCACAGTTTCGCGATCGGCTGTAACTGCGATCGCGATCGTGTTCAAATCCGCCAAATCCGATTCATTCCAGGCTGCTGCTACCCTCTCGATCCGCCGTTCCAAGTTCCCTCCCATCCGCTCAAACACGGTCATCAAACTGCTGCCAAACCCCCGCTGCGTCAACAATTGTGCCACCTTTCCCGGCGTGTGTCTGTCAGCGCTCAACACCAGCAAGCGCGCGCCGGGGGACAAAGCAAGGGCGATGGATGCGATCGGGCGATTAGTCAAACTGAAAGTCTCAACTTGAGCTAGCGGCCAACCCAAACGGGCGCAAGCAAGACTAAAAGCCGATACCGCCGGAATCACAGTCATTTCCTCCATGGGAATCTGGCGCGACAGCCTGACGCCGATGCCGTGGCACATGGGATCGCCGCTTGCGAGCACACACACAGACTGTCCCCGGCGGCGGAGAATATCGTCAACTGTTGTCTGCAAAGGCGATGCCCAGAGCAATTTTTCGCGGGTGTCGTCGGTTGGTAGCATTGCTAGGTGACGGGCGCCACCAACAACGATTTGAGATTGAGAGAGGAGGGTAAAGGCGATCGGGCCGAGCCCCGAAAGTCCATCTTCGCCAATCCCCACCACCGAAAGCCATTTGTGCATTGCGGCCTTACTGCTAATTACTACTTATCGATTCTAAAGAATAATATCGGATTTCCATTCATAATTCTTTCTTCTACTTGTTTCATTCCGAGTCTTTCTGCGACTTTTTGCGACTCAATGTTTGGGCGATCACAAGTTGCGACAAGATAGTTAAAGCCAAGTTCATCAAAACCATAATCCAATATTTTGGTTGATGCTTCAGTAGCGTAACCTTTTTTAAGTGCTTTCGGCAGCAGTGCGTAAACTAACTGGGGCTGTGCTTCTTCAAAAAAATACCACAAACCAACAAATCCAATAGTTTCTCGATCGCTCTTAGTTTCGATAAACCACATACCGAATTGCTTTTGGGCAAACAGCTTTTTGTTTTCGGCAAGCATTTCTTCAACCTTTTGTAGCGACCAGATTTCGCCGTCGCACAGATATCTCCTCACATAGGCATCGATAAAAATTCTATGAAGCGTGTTGAGGTCGCTCTCCACAATCGGTTTCAAAACTAATCTCTCTGTTTCAAATATCCTAGGGATTATTTATGTTGGATTAAAGGGCGATCACACCTATCAATATTAGTCCAGGACGCACAGGTGGTCAGAAACCGGGTTTTTTATGAAAAGATGGGTTGCAGCGCGTAGATTCGGTAAAAAAGCCGGTTTCTTTGATAGGAGTGCGATCGCGAACTGTTTATTTTTGTAGTTGCGGTGTCTTCGCCGGCGGATTCATGCGTCCATGACTGTCTGAAAAATATTTTTCCCCAAACAAAAAGCGCCCCTATTTCTAGGAGCGCTTTTTGTTAATCTAGGACTAAAACTTAGCCATTGATAGAAGGAGCAACCAAAGCTACAGGAGTTGTCTCACTAGCAGCCAAGTCAAGCGGGAAGTTGTGAGCATTGCGCTCGTGCATTACTTCCATACCCAAGTTAGCGCGGTTGATCACATCAGCCCA
>NZ_JAUBPI010000184.1:0-3885 GCF_036700645.1 Microcoleus sp. S36b_A4
TTTAGTTACCTCAGTAGATATATTCTCTTTGTTTACTTATCTTAACATAGTTCGGTTTTTTTGCGCCGACCTACTTATCTTGCGATCGTTGTTCTCAGCAGCTAATAGCTGTTCGGCACCCAGATCGATAGTTTTCTCTTCGCCCAAGCCAAGGGATACGGATCGTGGGTAATTGTCCAGCCAGCCTTAATGAGAGCCTGTTTGACAACTTGATGATAAATGTCTCTTGCTGGCACGATCGCTCTCTTTTGCTACCGAGGTTGACACTGACTATTATAATGTGCAGAAGTCTCAACCATTATGGGATAAATTCAATCAGAAACAACACGATCGCCCGTTAGCGAAGCCCTCGAAGAGGATCGCCCCACCCAAATAGTCCTGAACCCACATCGAGGCCAGAAACCGGGTTTCTTCCTATATCTCTAGCCCAGAATCTGCGATTTTTCAGAGAAACCCCGTTTCTTCGCGTAACTCCTACCAAATCAAAATCTGGCAAGACGCTAAATATAATTAAAATTTGTTAAGATTAACTCGACCTCAGCGCCGGCATCCCATCCGCCGCTAAACCAGCCCTTCCCCAGTCCCCACAACAATGCTGCGACTCGAACACATCAGTAAAATTTACCCCACAGGCGTCGTACTAAAAGATGTCACCTGGGAAGTCAAGCCAGGCGATCGCATCGGCTTAGTAGGCGTTAACGGTGCCGGCAAATCCACCCAACTCAAAATCATCGCCGGCGAAATCGAACCCACCGCAGGCGAAGTCATTCGCCCCGCCAGCCTCCACATCGCCTACCTCTCCCAAGAATTTGAAGTAGATCCGACTCGCACCGTCAGAGAAGAATTTTGGCGCGCCTTCAGCGAAGCCAACGATGTCCACGAATCCCTGATGCAAGTGCATCGAGACTTGGAAACCTCCACCCCAGAAAATCTCGACGAACTGATCCACAAAATGGATCGGCTGCAACGGCAATTTGAAGGCTTAAACGGCTACGGTTTAGAAGCCCAAATCGAGAAAATTCTGCCCGAAATCGGATTTGAACCCGAAGACGGCGATCGATTAGTCAGCGCCTTCAGCGGCGGCTGGCAAATGCGGATGAGTTTGGGCAAAATTCTCCTGCAAAAACCCGACATCCTGCTGCTAGACGAACCTACCAACCACCTCGACTTAGAAACGATCGAATGGCTGGAAGTTTACCTGAAAGGGCTGATAACCCCCATGGTAATCGTATCCCATGACCGGGAATTTCTCGATCGGCTCTGCACCCAAATCGTCGAAACAGAACGCGGCGTTTCCAGCACCTACCTCGGCAACTACTCCTCCTACCTGCTGCAAAAAGCAGAAGCCAGAGAAGCCCAACTCAGCGCTTACGAAAGCCAGCAAAAAGAACTCGAAAAACAGCAAGCATTCGTAGAAAAATTCCGCGCCAGCGCCACTCGGAGCACCCAAGCCAAAAGCCGCGAGAAACAGTTAGACAAAATCGAACGCATCGAAGCCCCCACCGGCGGATTAAAAACTTTGCATTTCCGCTTTCCCCCCGCACCCCGCAGCGGTCGCGAAGTGGCAATAATTGAAGATTTGGTGCACACCTACGGCGAAAAAATCCTATTTTTGGGAGCAGACTTATTAATTGAAAGAGGCGATCGCATAGCCTTTCTCGGCCCCAACGGCGCGGGCAAATCCACCCTGCTGCGACTGATTATGGGTTTAGAAAAGCCTTCGGAAGGTACAGTCAAATTGGGAGGCCACAACGTCATCCCCGGTTACTTTGAACAGAATCAGGCAGAAGCCTTAGATTTGAATAAAAGCGTGATCGAAACCATTCACGACGAAGTTCCCGACTGGAAAAATGAAGAAGTTCGGACTTTGTTGGGCCGTTTCTTATTTACCGGCGAAACTGTATTCAAACAGGTTGGCGCTTTAAGCGGCGGCGAAAAAGCCCGCCTAGCTTTGGCAAAAATGCTGTTGACTCCCGTGAATTTGCTGATTTTGGACGAACCGACAAATCACCTCGACATTCCGGCGAAAGAGATGATGGAAGAGGCGATTCAGAATTATGAAGGTACCGTAATTATCGTTTCGCACGATCGCTATTTCATCTCCCAAGTCGCTAACAAAATTGTCGAGATTCGGGATGGAGAATTTCGCCCTTATTTGGGAGACTACCACTACTATCTCGATAAAATAGCTGAAGAAAAAGAGCTAGCACAAATCGCTAAACTTGAAGCAGAAAAAGCAGCTAAAAAAGCAGAAAAAGAAGCCAAGAAAAAAGCTGCGGCTAAGCAAAAATAAACTTGCGTCCCTCGCAGATAAACCTTAAATCCGCGTTTATCTGCGTGCATCTACGGTGAAACAAGAATCAGATTCTTAACTAGGGCTTGCTGAACAGGGTAAGAGCATCTCAATCAGTCTTGACAAAAGGATTTGAGAAGAAGCATCATGTATTCATCATTCATTGCAGCGAGTTTCCTTTTCTGTCGCAAGCTACGCTTGAGAGTAGTTTCTTGATTGACAGCATTCAGGGACATCCGTCTGATAGCAGCCAAGTTCCGAGGGCTATTCAACGACCGAATGCGACATCGATCTTCATTGAAAGTGACATCTAAAATCCAATGTTCTTGATTTTCAATGCTCCAATGTTGACGAATAGCGCGACCATTAACCGGGGCATCTACGGGTAAGGAACTCAGGTAGAACTGTACTTCATGAGTGGTTGTGTTCCACAAATAACGGAAACGTTCTACTATAACAATAGTCTGAATATCTGCCCAGTCTTCTTGTTTGTAAAGTCGTCCGAGTGCCGCCACTGGAACCGCCCAAACTTTTCGAGTTTCGACTCGCTGATGTGCTTTTTCCGTTCGGGAATCTTCACTCACTTCAATTCCATCCAATTGGTTGGCTCTGGCTGTTTCAAACCAGGTCTTGACTTGTTTGTAAAGAGTTGGATGATTCTTTTTGAGGGTAACGACATAATCGGCTTTTTTTTGACGAATGAGCCGCACAATCTCGGTCTGAGTACCCATCGCATCCATCGTAATAATCGCTCCGGTGACATCGATTAATTCCAATAGAGCTGGGATAGCTGGGGTGCATCTCACTTTGGCAAATACATCAAATTGAAAGTTGACCGTTGAGATAAGCACAGCGAAGAGAAAGGATAGAGGGAACGCTCTCAATTTTCCATTGCGCTCCTGATATTTTCACCCGCTCACCCAATTCGTTTAATAATTGATTCAACTGTTCCCGAACCAATCGAACTTATGGACTCCTCTTTATAGTATTGGTAGTTGACTATTCGGCAGCGATGGGTCTCTAAATAGTTACAAAATGTTTTAAATCCTTTTTTTGTCATCTCTTTAAATAGATTGATAACTTCATCTATTTTACCTTGCCATAACATATTTTCTGCTAAATTTAAACGTTTTAGCGAACCTCCTACCTTGTAAAGATTTTCTTTCAGATGATACCAATCTAAGATTTCTTGTCTTTGTTCAGTATCTCCTATTTCTTTAAATATGTTCCAAATTCCGGCATGACCATCTCCTAAACAATACATAGGATGTAGTAATTTTTGGCTATTAGTTCAATCAATTAAATCTTGATTATTTTGAAAAAATGCTCCCGAATAAACATTATCTAAACAAATGGCTTTATAGTCTTTCCAATAACACCCCTCGCCTTTGGTTTCGTTGCGTAGCCTGACTTTCCCGCCATCTAATGTAATTTCTTGGACTCCTTGTTTAGATGTAGGTAATTCAAATTCTTGTCGTTTGACTAATCTGTGTAATGTACTATGAGAGACTTTGACCCCGTAAAAATTTCTAAATCTTTTTCTGCCATTTGATAAGATTCGTTGGCACTGATTAAAAGACAGCATTTTTCCA
>NZ_JAUBPI010000185.1:0-3818 GCF_036700645.1 Microcoleus sp. S36b_A4
TTAGCAGGCATTCACTTTGTCTGAATATCATTATGTTATATTATACCACTATGCGTTTTAAATGCACAACAGCTTATACTGATAAGTATCCACCTGTTCAATCTCGTCCTTTAGTTGATGATTAAGAGATGAAAAAAAAAATCTGTTCGCTTGAAAACGTGGGCCGGGGGGGGAGCCGGCTTATGGCCCGCCCTCCCGGCCGCGCCGGTGAAGATTTAGGGCGCCGCAGGCCAACCGGGGTGAGTGATACCCGGTATAACTCATAAAAAAACATGAAATGTGATAATATGTCTGATTTAGTTTTATATTTTGTATGAAGAGACAATATTTTATCCGTGTCTTGTTTCAACGGATTGCGCGGCTAAAGCGCGAACGCGATTTTTACCGTTATCAAGCTCGGTGCTTGGCTTGTGCTCTGAAGTTTTACCAGCGCCGCTACTAGCTTCTACTGTAGAGCTTGTTGTAGGGACAGTTATGATGATGGGTTTGACGTTTAAAAATTAATCCAGCGTTTATTGGCTTTGTTCTGGCAGCCCGATCGCGTTTCTGAATGCGTTAGCTGTTATCTGAACTCTCCAAGCTGCTTCTCGCCCGATTTTGAAGGTTGTTTTGGTAAAAACAAAAGTTCCTCGTTGAAACTGATTTTTGTTAGGTTTTGCCCCTGTCAGCTCCTTGATTTTAGAACTGGGTAGCAGGATTATGTGATTGGCGGCATATTCCAGTGCTTTGTAGTTTGCTAGCGGGTCTTGTTTGGCGGCAAAGTGGCGGGCGATCGCCTCAACTAATTGCAGTGTTTCGTTAAAGTTGTCCAGTTGTCTAGTTGACTTGTCTAGTTGTCCAGTGGAATTGTCTAGTTGTCCACTAGACAAAGATTCTACATCCCTTGGAAATTCCCAGATTTTGGCTCCTGGGTTGCTTTTGAGAAACTTGTCCAGTTTGTCCAGTTCGTCTAGTGCATCGCTGGATATTTCTCCCCGACTGACTGGAGTTATTTGCAGCGCCTTCATGCGATCGTACACAGATTGCTTGCTGGCGAGGCTGTAGCGAGTTTGCAGTTCTGAGATTTTCATTGGTTGATAATTTCTAAGATTTTACTAATTGGTTCCCCGCGCCTTAAAGCTTTGCGGACTGCTGGGCATTTGCTTCCCGGACAGTATTTGGCGCGTTGCCGCTTCCTTTCCATCCAGCGGTAACTGTAGTAAGGGCCGGTGCATCCAATTTCAGGGCAGTTGATGGAATGTTGCTTGCCGTTAACTCGGATTTTGTAGTGACTTTCAAGCCAGCCGTTGCCGCTGTATCCTTCATCTGAGTTGTAGTAATTTTTGGTCGCTGCAACTTCCCCTACAACAGGCTCTGCTATTGATTCCGCTGCGGGGGAAATTTCCCCTACAACAGGCTCGACAGTTAACTTGACTTCTTCTGGATATAAAAAATCCCACTGATTAATGTGGGGATTCCAGAACTTGAGACTGCCGTTGATGGGGTGTACTTGGTTGATTCGGAAAACTTCGCCGCGTTTAACCCATGCTGCGACTGCCGGTTTCCTTCGCAGTTTTACGTAGTCGCCGGCTTTGTACACGCTTCCGGTTGCGGTGCTTGTGTCAAAGAGTGGAAGCTGGCTACTGTTCATGTCTTATTGCGCGATTGTGTTCTATATTCCATCCCATTTCTAGCGATTTGTATACTTCTGAATTTTTGTCGAATAATTCTTGAATCCTTTTACCTGCCTTGATTGCAACTTTATTTAATTCCTTATTTACTTTGTCTAATTCACTATCATCAATCCAGGTTAATTGGATTCGTGTAGCTAATTGAATTTGCTTAATTATTGCGATTGCCGTGAATGGGTGGATATAGATTTCTGCTAAATCTGCTTCTCCAAGTTCTTTCATTTCAATAGCATATTGTTCTAGGTCGATTTCGTTGTTCATGGTATTTGCAGTAAGTAAATAAGTGATTAAGGAAAAGCTGCCGTTGTCCCATCCAGTAGCTTGCTTCTCATGTTTGTCCCGATGGTGCGGGAGTTGGAGTTGGTTTTTTTGATAAGGGGTATGAGTTAGGTTTGATGGTTGGGTTGTGGAATTTGGCTTGTTTTTGTTGGTAAGTAATCGTCTGGCAGTCCTTCGACATCCAATCCTATTGAGTGACAAAACTGTTTAAGGCTAATGTTTAAGATTTTGCAGATGGTTATTGCTGTGTCTACTCTGGGGATTGTTTTTCTTTTTTCGATGGAATAAAGTGTATCTTCTGATACTTTTCCTAGTTTGCTTAGTTCTCGACGGCTGAGACCTCTATAGTCTCTGATTTCTATGAGGCTCATTTCGTAAAAGTCTTTTACTTCATTCATAATGATAATGGCAATTTCGTAATTTAGTCTTGACTTTTGTTAAAAGTCGTAATAAAATACGAATAAATAGACGGCACAAGGCTTTCGCTGAGTTAAGCTTTTGGGTTGCGATAATTCTGCGAATGTCTTCAATTTAGTCTGCCATGACTGCATTCAGATACCCCTGTAAATCTCTTTGGGCTTGTGTTAGAAGGCTCAAGCCCTTCCCTCAAATCATGTATACCTACACTGCTGTACAGCTTGAATCAAAGATCTTTGGCGAACTCAAGTCGATCGCCCGCGAGCTCAATGTTGTTCCGTCAGGCGATCGGCGGTGTCGTCAAGCTTGGATTGATGCCATTGTTGGCGTCCCGCTTCCGCTCCTGGCGTTGATTGAAACTTCCCCCGGTGTCGAAACTGATTTAGTCTCCGAGGCGATCGCACCAGCCGTCAAAACTCCCCCCGGTGTTGCTCTTTCTTCTAGATTTCTGGCTCGCTACTTCCCCCCTCAGCCTGAAATCCACTATCAAGCTGATGCCGACGGGCAACTGACTTTGCTTGATTTCGAGGTGGTTGTGACTGATGAACCGCCAGACCCTGATGATTTTGATTGCCTCGATGACTTTCGTCAGGCGATGGCTGCTTGGGATGCCCAAAATCTTGAGCCTTTGGAAGTTTCTCTAGACTCTATGGTTTACTGGGCTCCTTGCCCTGAAGAGTGGTATTGGCCGCTAGCTGAAGATGTCAAGCGCTGTCCTTGCGGTGCTGTCCTTGCGATTCTCTGTGATGGCAGCACTGTTACTCACATTGCCCCCGATCTCATTGTTTTTATACTTTGTTATAAGCAGCGTTTGGCAGACGGTGTTGGTGGCGCTCGATCGCCTCCAGGGGGTGATGCTGTATTTTGATTTTCGTTTCCATCTAGCTTGCTATCTTGCTCCTTTGTGCGATCGCTTTTTGGAGGATAAAGGGCGATCGCTTCTTTCCTACTCATTACCTAAAAATCAAAACCATGACTTATTTAAAAATTTCGATACCCGTTTACAAAAAGGACAAATGGGAACGACTCGAAAAAGACGGAAAATTAGAAGTTAGCAGCGAAGTAGATAGTATTTCAGATGGTTATCAAATCTTGAAAGACCAGCTTGATGATTTGCTTGCTGAACTTGATGCCCAGAATCGCCTCGCTGAAGATGCCCAACAATTAGAAGCTGAAATCAAGCAAAAATCTTACACTCTAAAAACTCTCACCAAAGACATTGAGCGAGCAACCGCACATTATCAAAGTTTGAAGCTTTTTTTAGAGAGGCTTGGCATCGATCCTGCAGCGCACCAACTTGCATTTGATAAACGCTTTTTATTGCAAGATGCCTCGCTGTCTGAGGTGGAAATTGTGCCATCTGAGCCAACATATCCCAGGGCTATTTCATTCTAGTGTAAGGCCTGATAGAATAACAGATTAATCTCACTGAGGGTTCAGGTCAAAATGTCC
>NZ_JAUBPI010000186.1:0-3716 GCF_036700645.1 Microcoleus sp. S36b_A4
TGACTACTTTTTCTTTGAAGCATCTTCTCAAATCCCCTTGACAACTGCCATCCAAGCTTAACTTGTTACGAATGCCCTGGAATACATTGGAATACGCTTTCCCGAACAGGTTGAGCTTTATAGTGAAATGGGTTCACTAGAAATTGGCTTAACCCGAAGCGTCCATAAAGCTTCCACAGGAGGAATCATGGTGTGGGTGAAGCGAAATGATGGGATGCTTTTGGTGAATTCACCTGATATGGATCTGCAATCTTCTAAGATTACGAAGATGATATCGTTGACGGAAGTACCTGCTGAGCCTACTTTTGTTCAGATGGGCGATCGCTACTTGGTGATCTGTAGCACCACTCTGAGGATTAAAAATGAGTCGCTGGGTACGGTATATTTCTCTCAAGATATCACGGATGAGCAACGTCAATTAAATGATGGGATTCGCAGTCTAATTGTTGTCAGTATTGTGGTAATCTTAGTGTTAATGTTGGCGATCGCCAGTCGCATTCGTCATGCTCTCCATCCTTTGGAACATATGAGTCAGGTAGCTAGCACTTTGTCTGCTGATAATTTGCAGGCGGCAAAACTCCAACTGCATCAGGCTCCTGATGAGATTTTAGGACTAGCGCAAACCTTTAATGAGATGTTGTTTCGCTTATCTAGTTCTTGGGAGCAGCAACGCCAATTTGTCGGTAATGTTTCCCACGAATTACGCACTCCTCTGACGGTTGTAGTTGGTTATTTACAAAGTTTGCTGCGACGCAGCACTAACTTAAGTGACTATCAGCAACAAGCACTGGAAACAGCCGTTGGGGAAACTGAACGCACGATTCGGATGTTAGAAGATTTGCTCGATTTGGCACGGGCTGATAGTGGCAACTTGCACTTTCGTTTGAATCCGGTGATACTGAATACTCTGGTGGCTGAGGTAGCCCAGATGAGTCAAAAAGTTAGCAATCGAAAAATTATTTTCGTGTCAAATGATGAGGATGTTGTAGCCTGTGCGGATCAGGATCGTTTACAACAAGTGTTAATTAACTTAGTCGATAATGCAATCAAGTATTCTGCTCCCGAACAACCAGTTGAGTTAGTCTTGGAAAAGAGGGAACAGCAGGTGATGATTCACGTGGGTGATCGCGGAATTGGTATTTCTCTCCCTCATCAAAACCGGATTTTTGAGCGATTTTACCGGGTGGATGAGTCAATGACGCGCTCTAGAGACGGTACAGGGCTGGGATTGGCGATCGCCAAAAGCCTGATCGAAGGCATGGAAGGACGTATTACGCTCCGCTCTAAACCGGGAGAAGGTAGTATTTTTACTATCACCTTACCTGTCTGGAATCCGCAGCTATGAGCGATCGCATTCTCCTTGTTGAAGATGACCCTAAACTGGCAAAATTCATCGAATCTGAACTTACTCTGGAAGGATATCACGTCACTGTCGCCCCAAATGGATTGGATGGATTAACGATCGCTCGTGATGTTCAACCGCATTTATTAATTTTAGATTGGATGCTTCCCGGCATCTCTGGATTAGACATCTGTTTAAGGTTGCGATCGACTGGTGTTCAAGTACCAATAATTATGTTGACAGCAAAAGATGAAGTACCCGATCGCGTGACTGGATTAAATGCTGGAGCTGATGATTATGTTACCAAGCCTTTCAGTATGGAAGAACTCCTCGCGAGAGTTAAAGCACGTCTGCGCCGAACTCAAGCAAATGACCCGGATAATTTACAGTTTGAAGACCTAGTATTAAACGGTTTAACCCGTGAAGTTTATCGAGGCAGTCAACTAATTGAACTCACTGCCAAAGAGTTTGATTTGTTACAATTTATGCTGCAAAATCCCCGTCAAGTCATTACCCGCGACCGAATTTTAGAAAAAGTATGGGGTTACGATTTTATGGGCGAGTCAAACATTATTGAAGTGTATATTCGTGCGTTACGGATTAAGTTAGAAGCAAATAACTCAAAACGCCTGCTGCATACTGTTCGGGGAGTTGGATATGTGTTGCGAGAGCAAAAGTGAGGAGGGGCGGATTTACAAATACTTGGGATATGAAGTATGGATAATAGTGAACCCGCTCCTATTCTAGTACCTATTTTCTGGTAAAAAATTGACCTAAAAATCCGGTCGTTCCTGATAATCTTCCGCAGAACTCGGATCTAATTCCCACCGACTTTCATCTCGATGTTCCAGCATCTCTGTTGTGTGCAAAATAGCCCCATCTGGCAATTCTATGCCCGCAGCGGCTCCGAGTTCGTCAACAATATCCAGGTCGGGAGTAGGCGTGGTTCCGCCCACCGATTGCTCGCCAGTGGCACTTTCTTGTTCCGCAGCAGGATCGCCATCCTCGCCGCCGATTTGGGAACTGGTGGAAGAGTATCCCGAACTGCTGTCCTGCAGGGTTGTTATGTCGTCTTCGCTCACTCCCGGTTGATCGATGAAGCCGGTACCGTAAGATTCGGTAATTTCTTGAGGCAATTCGCCCAAATTATCATTATCTCTTGTTGTTTTTGCGTTGCGTTCCTTTTGCTGTGCCACGAGACTTGCTCCTGTTTGTTTTTGAACTCAATTAAATTAAAAATGTCCGAATTTCGCTTGATCTGAATTATTTTTACTTATTGCTAATAGCTGTCATTAAGTGGCATCATAATTGCTATTTAAGCTCAAAGCTTCTATCCCAGGAAATATATTGATTCGGCTCAGCTATTTCATTGGGAATACAAAAAGCGATCGCCCTTTTGCAACGGGCGATCGCTTTTTAATGTGGATGTTAATTCTATTCGGGAAAATCAGGAATTATCCATTTGGGGGGTTCCGTCCGTTTCCTTCTCACCGCTTCCTCTGCTATTTCTAGCATTTTATCCAGAGAAGTATTTTCAATGAAGTTGGACGTTGCTTCTGCGTATTCCCGCTTCGGGCACTTGTCGCCCAGAACGCAGCCATTGACGCAAGCTACAGCACAATCGACAGTGTTCTCCACCATAACTTTTTTTCCTTTCACGGTTCCAACAACTAATAGGCAGGTACTCTGGGTGAATTTGTCAAGAGACTGCTCTATATCTTTATTTTACTTCACAAATTGCCATCAAAGGTCGATCGCCAGGGCAAAACTGTTATAAAATCAAAGCAACCTACCTAATCTGCCGATCGTGAGTAATTTTCTGCGGCGCTTAAAACTTTTACCTTGGCGAGAAATGCTGCAAATTGCCACCCTCGTCAACTGCATCGTGGTTGGATTGGAGTTATTTTTAGCCTGGGGTTTCACGCAATCGCGGCCAATCCGCAACGTCGTGACGCTTCTTTACGGCCCATCCCTCGGGACATTGATACCTTTCGTTGCTGCACTGGGAATGGGAGCTTTAGCAGTGTACTTTTTAGAGTATTGGCAACAACAATTTTTGCTCAACCGAATTAGTTTGTGGGTTTTAGTTTTCTGCGTGCTCTTGGGTTTGGTGTTAAAGTCATTCCTACCCATCCCTCCTTTATTAGCAAGTTTATCGGAAGCTGCACTAATCGGAGTTACTGTGGGAGTTTTTTGGAAGGGCCGGCCTTATTGGCGATAGTCATGCCATTTGAGATTTGAGATTTGAGATTTGAGATTGGCTATGACTGATAAAGATTCGGGTTTGGTGCTTGTCTATTAGACCTCTTGCGAAAGTCTCAGACGAGCGCTAGTTTGTCTTCAAAAAAAGTTCATAATTATAAATACCAGCGAT
>NZ_JAUBPI010000187.1:0-3644 GCF_036700645.1 Microcoleus sp. S36b_A4
AAAAGCGTTCCCAGACGTTGGCGCTTTCGCGCTGCTGTAAGGTTGTTGTCATTGTTTTATGATTGCTTTATTTGGTTTTCAATGTTCGTGACGGCTTTGTGTTCCGCCATGTAAATAAACATAAAGCATATTCTCAGGTTTGTAAAGTTTTTTTAACAACAGATTAACTAATGAAAGTTATAAGCTTAAGTTATCAATATGAAGAAAACTGGATAAAGAGGTAAGAATGCACAAAAAAGTAGGTAAAGCCTGGAAGCGCGTCGCCTTCAGGCATGGAAATATTAAGATACAGACTTTTGCTGGCTGGGGATCATAATGAGAGCCCAATAGGGAACTTCAGCGGGATCGACATCTGCGATCGCCCGAATTCGCTGATTCGGCATAGTTGCGCGTTCTATATACAGTGCTCGATCGAACTGTCCCAACTCAATCAGTACGTCCCGGACTTTCGCAAAATGCCGGCCCAGCTTAATAATCACAGCAGCATCAACAACCGCCAGTCGATCGCGCAAAACCTCAGCCTCCAGCGTCGCAGGCATAATACTTAACACATCGTTACGATAAGTCAGCGGCACCCCCAACGCAGCCGCACTCGCCATTGTCGAAGAGATTCCCGGCACAACTTCAGTGGTAAATGTCCCTGACAAACGGTTGAATAGATACATAAACGAGCCGTAGAGAAAAGGTTCGCCCTCACATAGCACCGCCACATCCTGTCCCTCGCTCAGATGGGCGGCAATTTTCTCGGCAGCAATATCATAATAAGGTTGAGACGATCGCGTCGGACTAAAAGGTAGCGGCATCGGAATCTCAATTTGCTCCGGGCGCAGATAATCTGCGACGATCGCCCGCGCCAGCACCTTACCATTTTCCATCGCCGGATAGGCAATCACCGACACCGATTGCAAAATCCGATAAGCTTTCAAAGTAATCAACTCTGGATCGCCAGGGCCAATACCCAAACCATACAATTTACCATTCGCCTTAGTCATAATTCATCCTTTTTCGCTAACGCATTAACGGCCGCCGTTGCCATTGCACTGCCACCGCGCCGCCCGTGCAACGTAATAAATGGCACTCCCCGACTGTTGGTGGCCAGTTCGGCTTTGGATTCGGCAGCCCCCACAAATCCTACCGGGAAACCCAGAATTAAAGACGGTTTAGGTGCTCCGGCATCCAGCATTTCCAGTAGCCGGAACAAAGCAGTTGGGGCATTGCCAATTGCCACAACCGCACCCTGCAAGTTGTCCAGCCATAAATCCAGGGCCGCCGCAGATCGAGTATTTCCCATTTGCCGTGCCAACTCCGGGATCTCGGAATGCCAGAGGGTGCAAATCACCGGATTGTCAGCGGGAAGGCGTTTGCGAGTGATGCCTTCGGCCACCATCCGGGCATCGCAGAGAATAGGCGCACCTGCGACGAGGGCGTTGTGTCCCGCGGTGGCTGCACCGGGGGAAGCTGCTAAATCTGTAACAATATCGGTCATGCCGCAACTGTGAATTAGTCGCACGGCTACCGATTCTAAATCGGGTGGCAAGCTTGACAAATCTGCTTCGGCTCGAATTGTGGCGAAGGATTTAATGTAGATTTCTGTTCCGTCTCGAATGTAGTCAATCATTGTTTAAAACTGCTATGAGAATTTCGTGGGATTTGTGAAATAGATTTTTTGAATGAACCGCGAAGGCTCTTTCGGCGAAGCCGTTCCCGTAGGGTAGGACGCGAAGGAAGAAAGATCCAGAGAGATTAGGAAGAGAAATACTTAAAAATTGTCATTTTTAATGGGATCTTTTTTCACTTTTAATTCCGATTTTCGGTGCTCAACAACTCCTGCAATTGGTCGATCGCCTGCCGATCAACAAACTCACCAAATGACTCCAAAGGCTCTCGAAACCGCTGATACACTCGCAACATTCGCTCGATCGCACGGGGCATCTCGATCACACTCACCGCCGGAAAAATTGGTCGTCCGAAGGGCAAATCTTTTCTACCCGCATAAATGTCGTAACCTTCGATCGTCTCGTGTCCTCGCTCAATCTGAATTCCCACCAGCGTGATATCAATTGGCTGGTGCTGGGCGCAGGACTTTTGGCAACCGCTGAAATGAATGTTAATCGGCAGGTCGATCGTCAATTTTTGCGCTAAATTCCGCACCATTGCTAGGGCGTGACTTTGAGTATCTGTCGCCGCCGACGCACAGCCGCTGCTGCCGGCACAAGCCACCAAGCACGAATCTAGGCGAGTCGCCGACGAGTGCAATCCCAAATCGGCGATTTGCTGTTTTACCTCAAAAAGCTGAGAGTTGGGGATATCAGAAATCAACAGATTTTGCCACGGCGTAAGTCTCAGAGTACCACTGGCTAGTTTTTGGGCTACATTTGCCAAATTCCGCAGTTGCTTTGATTCTAGCCTACCTAGAGGCAGTGCAATTCCCATGTAGGATAAATCCGACTGTCGCTGAGGGTGGATGCCGAGATGTCGGTGATTGGGGAGGGATTTTTCAGATAAGTCGATCAATCGGGCGGGCAAGATGCCCACCCCACAAGGAAATTCACTCTTTGTGGAACAGGCATCTTGGCTATTTTTGGGAAATGTGCAAGATGTGAATTGCCCTAAAAATGGTAAATTCTGCTGTACCCTTTCTAGATAACTTTCAGCGCCCCAATCTGCCAGCAGGTGACGCAAACGCGGTTTTTTGCCATCAATTCGAGGTCGATTTTTGGTGTATTCAAGATAGGTGCTAGCGAGGGTGGCTAATACTGAAATACATTGCGATTCTTGGATTAAAATTCCTGTATCGCCGTTTAAATGTAGCCTAAAAAGGATTTCTGATTGGGTTGAAAGCGCTTCAGCAGCTAATAAAATATCGTTGCGTAAAGCCTGGATCGAAACAGATTCCCCGCCGTCGAAGCCAATACTGAACTTAGGCGAAAGTTCCGACAATTCGGGATTCGTTTGCAGGTAATCATCCCAAGCTTTCACTAGCGGGCGAGTATCGAGTAACTGCTGGCGATCGATCCCTGCTGTCGGGCTTGCCATAGTATTGCGAATCGGGTCAACTTCAACGCGGCGAGACGCTATCCCCAATTCCTGCAAGCGGTTCCAGACTTCCGGGGCAATTTCCGATTTCACTTCTCGGATTTGCAAATTTGCCCGATTTGTCACTTGCAAACAGCCGGTACTGTATTGATCGGCTAAATCGGCGATCGTCCGACACTGCTGCGCGTTTAAAATTCCCCCCGGAATCCGCATTCTCGATAAAACTCCGTCTCGGGCTTGGGAACCGTAAAATAAACCCGGACAAGTCGGCAAATCAGTCAAAGCTAACAAATAATCTCCTCCCCGTGCTACGCAGGGAATCCAAAAGTAAACGCCCACAAAGCGCCCCCGAAATCGGCATTCTGACTTTTACAGTTGCGGCACAGCGCCGGAATTGCACCGGACTTTCCCGCTTTCAGGTTTTAGAAAGGTATCACGAGCTGACCTACAGAAAGCAAAACCCTCAACTTTCTTAACAAAACCCCTGGCGATGGCGTCGGACCCCGCAACCTACGCCCCTGTCTCTCCTTACATCAGCTTTCCTAATCACAGTCATCAGTTTAACTGTCGTCAAACCCCTTTACAAACCTTAACAACACCGTTAATAA